>JANLUE010001332.1:0-1934 GCA_031363325.1 Gemmataceae bacterium | reverse complement strand
TCACCTCGCCGGCCGAATTGTGCGAAGACCCCCTGAACAACCCCGTAAAGCCCGTTCCGATCCCAGCCCGCTTCGCGACGGCCGTCTTGAACGCGACCGAGTCGACGCTCGGCCCGCCGCAATATACGATCCCGCTCGTGCTCGCGCTCGACTACGTCGCACGCCACGGGGACCAGTTGGCTCGCACCTTCAACGCCAAGGACCTGTTCGGTCGCGTGACGGCCGAGTTGGCGAAGGGCTGACCGTCTCATGCGTCTCGGCATTCGCTATCGCTTGCTCGTACCGCTCGCCGTGCTGTTGCTCGGCGTCGTGGGGGCGAGCCTGTGGAGCGCGCGGGTCGCCGCCCGGCGGGCCGAGGCGCGCGTGACTGGGCAAGTCCGCAACGTCTCGCAAACGCTGTCGGCCGCACGTTACCCCTTGACCGACCCCGTGCTGAACCAAATCAAGAGTTTCTCCGGTGCCGAGTTCCTGATCCTGCACGCCGACGGTAGCCGCCTAACGACGTTCGCGACCCGGGCGATCGACGTGCCATCGGACGAAGCCGTCGCCGAAAGCGACGATCGGTTCGGCCCGCCGGTCATCGTCGAGTCCGAGGCGTACCGATGCCGGCGCGTGCTTTTGCGAGAACCAAACCCGAATGCGGGCGATGTCGTGTACATCTTCTACCCGGAATCGCTGCTCGAAGAGGCGATTGCGGACGCGGAACGACCGTCGTTCCTGGGGCTCGTGTTCGGCCTCGTCGCGGTCGGCCTAACATTCGGAATCGGCCAGCGGGTGGTCGGTCGAATTCGAGCGCTCGATCGTCAAACACGCCGGATCGCGGGCGGCGAATTCGGGCCGATGCCCCTCCCCTCGGCCGACGACGAGCTTCGGGACCTGACAGCCGCCGTCAACGAGATGGCCGTTCGACTCGATCGATTGCAGCAAGCGGTTCAGCGGACCGAGCGACTGCGGCTATCGAACCAACTGGCGAGTGGCTTGGCCCATCAGTTGCGCAACGGCGCGACGGGGGCGAAGCTCGCACTGCAACTGTACCTCGCCGACCCGGCCGCCGACCGCGAGGCCCTCGACGTGACGCTCCGGCAACTGGCCGGCATGGAGGCCAACCTGCGGCGCTTCATCGACCTCGGTCGACCGGGGGACGGCAAACGCGAACCCACTTCGATCCGCGAAGTTTTGACCGAGATCATCGAACTGCATCGGCCCCGGTGTAAACACGCCGGCATCGAATTGACGCTCGACGCGCCGATCGATGTTTCGCTCCACGCCGATCGCGGCCAACTCGGCGACCTGTTCGGCAACTTGATCGGCAACGCGCTCGATGCGGTCGGGACGAACGGCGAAGTGGCCGTTACGGTTCGCTCGATCGAAGCGACAGTCGTTGAAGTGAGCGACACCGGCCCCGGCCCAGCGCCCGACGTGGCCGAACGCCTGTTCGAGCCATTCGCGACCGGCAAGCCGGAAGGAATCGGCCTGGGCCTCGCCGTCGCCCGCCACGCGGCCGAGGCGCACGGCGGGCGAATCGACTGGCGGCGCGAGGCGAGTCGCACCGTGTTTCGCGTGACACTTCCGGCGACCGACATCGCCTGAGCCACTACGCCTTCAGCGCTTTGCGTTTCTCGTCGATGAAGGCGGTGTGATGCGGGACGTGGTTGACGGCCGAGGTCAGGATCGCTTCGAGGGACACGAGCCCGCGGAAAGTGTGTACGCCGACCCGGTTGGCCGCCTCGGGTCGGAGGCCGCGCAGGATGCGCGTCGTCTTCTTGCGAACGGCGTCGACGATCGCGAGTTCTTCCTCAAGGTCGCGACCCTGATAGTTCGTCGTCGCCAGGAGCAGGTTTTCGTCGGCCACGAGCAACAGGGGGCGTTCGTGCGAAATCACCCGCATCATCCGATCGGCGATAATCGTCTCGAAGTCCGCGATGTGGGCGATC
>JANLUE010001322.1:0-2878 GCA_031363325.1 Gemmataceae bacterium | reverse complement strand
GATTGCCCGCCTGATCTTTGGTCGTGCGATCCGAGCGCGGCCCCAGCGCCCATCCGGGCTCGTATCAACGACAAAACCACGATGTCCGAATCCGAGATCACTGCGACGATTCTGCCGAATCACCAGTTGAGAGTTCTTGAATAATTCGTCGAGCCAAATGCTCTTTCGATCTCCCGGTGCCTCGGAACCGCTTGGGAGACTCCGCTCGACGGGTTTCGATACCAGTCGTGCTTGGCACCATGTCGGACGAGTTCGCACCCGAGATCTTCAATTGCGCGAATGAGGTCTCGTCGCTTCATGGCAAGACGAACTCCCCGACTTTGCGCGCGCCTTCAATTCGATCGTTGCTCAAGTCTTCGTGCAAGTCCGCGAGATGTTCGATGAGATCTTCGAGCGATTCGCCCTGGGTCCAATAATCCGGATAGTCCTGGAGGTAGCCAAGCCAAGCATCGCCATCTCGCCAGTGAACGTATTTCACCGTTTGCATGATCCGCCTCCCTCTCGAAATTCTATCGCGAATCCAGCTCGCCGTCGTCGATCGATTTCAGGCGCGGCCCGTTCACTGCGACATCAACCTCCCGCCTGATCGTTAGGCACGAACCATCTCACGTACTCGCGCGAGCCGTTCGCCAGCGGCGTGGATCGTCTCGTCGCGCTTCGCGAACATGAATCGGACCATCGTCTTCCCGAGTTCCTTCGGCGAATAGAAGCTGCTGCCCGGCACGGCCGACACGCCGACTTGCTCGATCAGCGCGGTCACGAACGCCGTGTCGTCGGACCAGCCGAGCGGGGCCACGTCGGTCATCACGTAATAAGCCCCCTCGGGTTCGTACACGGTTAGGCCGGCCGCACGCAAGTAGGGCAAGAACAGGTCGCGGCGCCGCGTGTAATCGGCCTTCAACTTCGCGTAATATTCGGCCGGCAGATTCAACGCCGCGACGCCGGCCATCTGCAACGGGTGCGGCGCCCCGACCGTCAGGAAGTCGTGCGCCTTGCGGATGCCATTGCTCACTTCGGGCGGAGCGATGCAATAACCCAGCCGCCAACCCGTCACGCTGAACGTCTTCGAGAGGCCGCTGATTGTCACCGTACGCTCGGCCATGCCAGGGAGAGTCGCAATACTCACGTGGGGCCGATCGACGTGGATGATGTACTCGTAAATTTCATCGGCCAATGCGAACGCATCGTACTTCTGACACAGTTCGGCAATCAGTGCAAGTTCCTCGCGCGAAAACACGTGCCCGGTCGGATTGTTGGGCGTGTTCAGAATGATCGCGCGAGTTCGATTCGAGAACGCCCGCCGCAATTCGGCCGGGTCGAACGTCCAGTGCGGCGGCCGCAGTGGAACCCAGACGGGCTTCGCGCCACTGATGATCGCGTCCGGCCCGTAGTTCTCGTAGAAGGGCTGAAAGATCACAACTTCGTCGCCCGGATCGACCAGAGCGAGCATGGTCGCCATCATGCATTCCGTCGCCCCGCAACAGACGGTGACGTTTCGTTCCGGGTCGCACGGAATGCCGTTGAATGATTGCACCTTCCTGGCGATCGCCTCGCGCAGAGCCGGAGCACCCCAGGTGATGGCGTACTGGTTGTAATCGTCTTGAATGGCCCGGCACGCCGCGTCCTTGATCGCCTGTGGGGCCGGAAAGTCCGGCATCCCCTGCCCCAAGTTGATCGCCCCGTGCCGAGCGGCCAGGCGCGTCATCTCGCGGATCACGGACTCGGAAAAATGGCTGACACGGTCGGCGAGATGCATGCGAAGCACGCCCATTGGGACAAGGTTCAAAAGACTCAGCTTATCCCCAAACGCCTCTACAAAAATCAGAAATCCAAGTCTCAATCCGACCGGGCTATCGACCCAGTGCTCAACGCCTAGCGGCGTCACTGAATTCCTCACGAGTAGGTGGGTTCCAGCAACGCCCCCGAGCCAACCCGTGCTCAACGCCTTGCGGCGTCACTGAATTCCTCACTCGGCGATTGTCGCGGCGTCGGCTTTCAGGCCCATCGGTGCTCAACGCCTGCGGCCAAGCCGCCGACTGGACCGATACGGCGACCGCGACCTGCTGAGCCTGGGATCAGACCGTCGGCGTGGCCGACGATACGGTGGACGTTTCCGATTCGACTCAAAATGCGCTTAGCGTGGAAGTGGAGACGGCAAGCCAGATCGTCGCGCCCGTTTACGACCGTCCGGTCCTCGACACGACGAAGGCCCCGACGCTGTCCCCGATTCCATAGAACGCGACCAACCCGCCCGGCATCACGATCGCGTCGGCGACGCGCCCATCCAGATTGACGCCAGGCGAACTCGGATGTTGGCTCGGCCATACGGGTATTTGGGAGCGTCAAAGTTCCGTAAGTCATCACACCCATTGTGTTGAGGACGATGTCCGTTTCGCGGCGGCCGCGGTTCGCCGGTTTGATGCAGAACTCGCCCACGCCGACGCCAATTTACCTGACTGGGGTCTGATTTTCACGGACATTCATGTACCAATCGACGCGGCCACGCATCGAGTTTTTGTCCGGGCCTGCGCCGAATTCCACTGCTCGGGATTGATATCGTTGGTGGATCTGAGTGCGATCGCCTTTGCTTGCACGGCGTCCTATTTTGTCAATCGAATCGCAACTGGCCGATTGGCCGTTCGGGCCAATGGGCGTTGGGCTGACGGCGTGCCGATTGATTTGTATTTGCGAAACCTCGTTCGGCCTGGAGGTGTTCGAGCGTACGTGACGGTACCCTTTCTCACGGTGCCGACGAAGGCAAACGTCGATTCGACCATTCGCGAGTCACTTGATCGATCGCGTCGGGTCTGCGAGGCGTATCGGCGAGGTTTCTACATCGACGCCGACTTGCCGGCCATCGTTCAGGAAATGGCGGAGC
>JANLUE010001314.1:0-4519 GCA_031363325.1 Gemmataceae bacterium | reverse complement strand
GCCGAAGTCGAGTGTGTTGTTGATATCGGAATTGCCCGGCTCCGTGCCGGTCGCGAGTGTGATCGGCGACGAGAGTATCACACCATTGGCTTGTCCGAGCGTGCCCGAGACTCGGCCGTTGTCGTCCAGATCGACATTGTTGTCCGGGTCAATCGCGCTCGCCGGTTCGGCCGCGCCATTCGTTCCGGTGCTACTCGTGTAGCCGACCAGCGCGCCGCTGGCCTGGAAATTGTTCGCCGCCAGACGCACCGAGTAATCACCGGCCGCCAGGCCCGCGAAAGAGTAGCCTCCGCCCCCGGCGGTCGTCGTTGTACGAACGACCGTTCCGGCCGAGTTCAACAATTCGACTGTTACGCCATTGATGCCCGTTTCCGTGCCGACATCGAACGTGCCGTTGTTGTTCAGATCATCGAAGACGGTATCGCCGAGTGTGAGTGTGCCAGTGACGGTGCCCTGGCGCACGCCGAAGTCGAGTGTGAAGTTCGTATTGACATCGGCATCCCCGTCGTCCGACGGTTCGCCGTTCACAGTCAATGTGATTGGCCCCGAATTGATGACTCCGCCCGGTTGGCCGAGTGTCCCATTTGGGCCGCCGTTATCATCGGAGTTGACGTTGTCGTCCGGGTCGGCCGTCGTTGGCGTGCTACTGCTGAACCCGGCCAGGACGCCGCCCGTCGCGAAGTTCGACTCCGCGATGCGAGCGCGATAGTCGCCGGCCGGCAGGCCCACGAACGAGTAGACGCCGGACCCGTTGGTAGTTACCGGGTTGACTCCGAGCACCGGCACGCCGGTCGTATCGAGCAATTCCATCGACACGCCGCCCAGGCCACTTTCGCCGGTGTCGAGCGTACCGTTATCGTTCGTATCAATAAAAATGGTGCCGCCGAGTGTTAGCGTCGCGGCCGCGCTCACGTTCGTGATGCCGAAATCGAGTGTGAGATTGACGTTGCCGCCCGGCTCGCCGCCGGCCGTGAGATTGATCGTCCCCGAGCCGACGACCCCGCCCGTCTGGCCGAGCGTCCCGGTCACGATGCCGTTGTCGTCTTCATCGACATCGAGGTCCGGGTTCGCGGTCGTCGTGCCGCTACTGCCGGAGGCGACGAGCGCTCCACTCGTTTGGAAGTTGGAGGCGGCGAGGCGGACGCGGTACGCCCCGGCCGCGATGCCCGCGAACGAATAATCGCCGTTCGCGGCCGACGTGGCGGTATCTCCAGTCGGGGCCCCCGTTCCGTCGAGCAACTCCAGGGCAACATTGCCGATCCCGACTTCGCCCGAATCACGCGTGCCGTTGTTGTTCGAGTCGCGGAACACCGTGCCGCCAAGCGTCAGTGCTCCGGGAGCGGCGAGGGCACTGAACCCGGCGTCCAGGGTGTGAACGTTCTGGCCGGGCTGACCGGAGAGGAAGCCCATCGTTACGACGTTGCTTGAACCCTGGATGTCAGAATCGAGTTGATCGTTCGAGCCGACGTTCGCCGTCGCCAAGTTTCGACCTGTTAGTGCCGTTTGCGTGCGGTCGATGCGAATTTCGTAGGCGGTTCCCGCTGTGAGGCCGTTGAACAAGAAATTGCCGGAAGCATCGGTGGTCGTTGGCGCGCCGACCTGCGTATTGCCCTGGAAGAGCGTGAGCGTGACGCTGGCGATGCCGGGTTCGGACGGGTCCTGGACGCCGTTGTTGTTCGTGTCCTCGAACACCCGATTGCCGGCCTGAATCGTGCGGTCCGACGCGAACGCGGTGATCCCGCCGAGGCCATTGGCGTTGCCAAACGTGTCGAAGCCGGCCGATTGATAGAGGACCGTGCGGGCGATGCTCGCGCCGGCCTGGGCCCCGGTGTTTCGCAGTGTGTAGAGGCCGCCGCTGAAGTCGGTCGCCGGGTTCGGGTTGTTGCCGGTCACGGAGATCGAGTTGACGCCGGGAATCAACGTGACCGCGCCGGTCGTCGCTTCGGGCGTCGTCGATCCGGAGTTGTCTCCCGTGTAGTATTCGCCGCCGCCCGAGCCATTCTGAAGTTGCCAGCCCGCGCCGGCCGCCGTGGCTCGCAGCACATCGCCGGCGGCGACGGCCGAGAACGTATTCTGCGGGTCGGGGTTGTTCGGGCTTTGGTTCTGATCGCCGGCCTGATCGCCGAACCGATCGCGGATCGCGAGCACCATCGAAGCGCCATCGAACGCGATGCCCGTGAGCAGCGGTTCGGCATTGAGGATGGCGCCATTGTCGGCCGCCGCGGCCGGGAACGAGGCGACCGTGCTCGTCCACGGCCGCCAGTTCGCGGAGACGGCCCCAGGCGTCGCCGTCGTCGGGTCCGGGTCGAACGAGCCACGCGCGTAAGTCAGATCGGCGATCAGCACCGGGGCGAGCGAATTGTTGTTGAACGTCGCACTCGACTGATCGTAGGAACGGAACGTATGCGTGCTCGGGTCGTAGGCGAACACGAACGCCCGCAAGTCGGCGGCCCGGTTGTTCGATTCGCCCGTGTACGTCACGCCGACGAACACCGCGTCGCCCTTAGTCGCGACGGCGAACGGTCGCATGTTGGCCGCGTTGAAGTTGCCCGACGAAATCCCGCCGCCGGTCGGGTTGCCGATTGGAATCGCCACGTGCCGAATCGTGCCGGCCGTATCGACTGCCCCAGTCGCCAGGAGGGGGACTTCGATGATCTCGCGCGACTGCAGATTCACAATGAACAGCGTCCGCCCGTCGGCCGAGATTGCCATGCCGCCGAGACTCGTCTTGCCGACGACAGGGTACGCACCCGCATCGATATCGAAGTCCGTATCGGACTGGCGCGGGTCGGCCCCCGTGTCGATTCCCGCCACCGCGTCGAGGTCGACCAAGGTCGTGACCGTCGCCGGGCTCGTCGATCGATCGATGCGATAGATCGCGCCGGTGCCACCCGGCCCCATGCCGGAGTGCCGCTTCATGAACGCGGCCACATAGACGCTGTCCGAACTCGACTGATATGCCGTCGCCCAGACGCTGCCGACATCACCATGAGTCGCCAGAATGTCGGCGATCAACGTGCCATCGACCACGGACGAATTCGATCCGTAAGGTACTGCAACCACGGCCGGCGCACCCGCGTTCGAGCCGAAGTCCGAAGCGTCGAAATTGAACTGCGAGGCGACGACCAGGACCGGGTTCAACGCCAGGTTGATGTCGGGCGGGTCCTGGGACGCGTCCGTGAACTGAACGAGCGATCCGGTCCCGGCCGTGACGCGCCCGGGGTACGCCCCCTCGGGCAGGGTCGAGAACTCGACGCGGGCGGCCGTCACCGACGTGTTGATGGTGTAAGTGCCATCGGCCGCGGTCTGAACGGCGGCCGCACCGGTTGCCGTAACGGTTACATTGGCCACGCCATCTTCGTCCGACCCTTGAACGCCGTCGCCGTTCTTGTCGAAGAACACGACGCCCGAAACAGAGGGCACCTCGCGGGCTTCGAGTGTGAACAGGTTGAGGCGCGGCTTCCGGCGGACCTTCGGCGCGCGAACGGAAGTGGCGTGGCGAAACCAGCGAGCGGCCCAGCGCATGGGAGAGTCTCGGCGTGCAATTGGGGCGTGACGTTAGTTCAACGGGGGTCCAGCGACCGCGACCGGTCGTGGCGAGGCAACCGTGCCCTGTCAAGAAGGGCATGGTACAGTGTCGGCGTGGTAAAATCTACGCGTCCTGGGGGCTTTTCCGACTGGGCGAACTGGGAGGCGGTGGCAAATTCGGCGCTGTTCGACCTGGGCCTCAAGAATTCGAATTTCCGTTGACGTGTTTTCCCTCGCCGCGACGCATGGGTGGTGGATGGGGCCTGGTTCCCCGTCGATTCTGCAACCTCAATCGGAGGCTCCCATGGCCGGCAAACATTTCACCAAGTCCAGGACGCGGAAGCTCGCATTCGAGTGCCTGGAGGATCGGAGCGTGCCGGCGGTCCTCGCCACGCACGCCGTGGCTGCGCCCTTGCCGCCCCCTCCCCCGCCACCAAACACGATTGGCGTGCCAATCGGCTTGATGGCGACTGCCGGCAATGCCGCGCCCGTACCTTCGACGCTCGCCGGCAAACTCGCCGTGAACCATAACGAGACGTTCGTTCGCGATCGCCGCCGAACTCGACGCCGCCGGTAGTTCGATGACTACGATTCCAAGTTGCGGGCGGAGCTCGGCGACGACCGCCCGCATCCTCAATTGGGTTGACGCCGCGGAACGGTGCCGAGCCGCCGGCGACTTTCGCAAGGCCCGGCACTTTTACCAAAAGGCTCTCGAATCAGGCGAACGAGCGTTTGGCTGCGAGTCGGCCGAGGTGGCCACTCTGCTCAACAATCTGGGCGTCGTGTGCAAGTACCTGGGGCGATACCGCGAGGCCGGCCGGCACTATCGTCGCGCCCTTCGCATCCTGGCGAAACTCGGGGCCAGCCCGACAACGCTGGCCTCGCTCTATCACAACCTCGGCGGGCTGGAACACGCGCGGGGCCGGTTCGCCCGAGGCGAACCGTGGGCCCGAACGAGCGTCGCGCTCCGCGAGCGGGAACTCGGGCCGCG
>JANLUE010001277.1:0-2736 GCA_031363325.1 Gemmataceae bacterium | reverse complement strand
TCGACCTCGCGGACCTTGACCATGTTCGCCGGGGCCGTGTTGTTCGCCGGCGACCAGAACCCGCTCGCCGGCGTGTCGTTCGTGCCGACAATCTCAGACTTGCGCAGTTTCACTTTCCGCTTCTAATCGTCATGATGGTTGATTCGATTTGCTTGAGCAAGCGTTCGTCCATATACTTCAATTTCATTTCTTTCAGCTTCGGCAACGCCGAATCCGCATGGGTTCCTAAGCTCGAAAGAAAATTTAGAGCGAAACTGCGGACATCGGGGTCATCCAATAGCAACACAGCGTCGGGAAGTGCGTCTTTGAGTGATACTCCGTACTTCGTGAGTGCGATGAGACAAGCTTGTCGCTCGATTCGAGACGGGCGGTCCAATAACTTACGAATGACCGGAAGTAGCTTGTCGGCTGGGTACTTTAATTCTGCTAGTCCGGTAATCGCATTTGCGGCAAGTCGCGAACGAGGATCTTTCGACATTTCAAGAAGTTGTGCGACGGCTTTTTCAGCACCGGCACCAACTCTCCCAAGCATAATGGCTTTTGCTTCCAAAACATCAATGGTTTCATCCTTATCGAATGTTCTCATACTGTCAATGACGTGAGCCCAGTCAGCACGAGAACAATCCGACAATGCCCGAACGGCGGCTGCGCGAATTCCGGAAGAGACTTCCTCACTGTTTGCGATCTTCAACAATTTCTCGGCGATATCTCGCTCGAAGGGACCAAGATGTTGCAGATTCTTTATTGCAGCAACCTGGACATTGGGATCGGTATCTTCAATCCGAGCCACAACTTCGGTCGCGGCTGCCCGGACAAGGCTTCTCTGCTCACCAAGCGCCAACATCGCATGTAACTGTAAGCCCACTCTTTCGTCTCTCAAGAGGACGGTGAGCGTTTTAAGCACTAGCTCGTGTTCCTTATTCATCGAAGCAAGGGCGTATGCGCAATAAACTTGCACATATCCATCCTCAGATCCCAAGGCCGCTCGGAGCATCGGTATGATTTTGATAAGCTTCATCGGATCTTTGTTTGCAATCGAACTGAATGTAAAGGCTGCGTCAAGTCGCTCTGACTCATCTCCGTGTTGCAGTTTCTCCACCAACGTCAAAACGGGCAAGTCAAGGATGCGAGGTGATCGCGAGTCTGCACGCAATTGACTAGTCGCCAATAGGCAGACACACGTTGCAATGCAATTGAATCTTGCAAACTTAACCTTTGCCATATCAAACTCCCTGAAACAGTTTCAGTCGGACAGATCGTCGAACCTTCCGCGGAGCGGATTCGGTGTCGGCTTGAGTGGAATTCCTTCACCTGGCCTTGACGGATCTGGCCTATCCAAGAATGTCGAAATGGGCTTCTTTCGCCGGACGACCCAGCTGCCTTTTTCATGTTCTTTTTGAAGGTTGTCAAAATACCGTGACCAAACAGTCACGGTGTCGTCCTTGCCGGTCAGATGAAAGCCGGTGTCCATAATCTGGCTTCGGCGTCGATCCATTGTCATCGTCTCGACAACGATGTGGTCATCTTCTACCGTGACTTTCCAGGTTCTGACTCCGACGAGCATGCGCCGCCAGAATTCGCTTCTTGTTGCTCGCGTGTAACTGGACATATGCGCGTTTTGGAAAACCATCTCCTGAAAACATGTTTGCGCCGATGCCTTTGGGTAGGTTGGTCTCAAACCCGGCATAAAGTTTGCCATCGACTGCGAATGGCGGGAAGATCTTCGCGATATTTCCCTTGTCGAAATGGTTGAACTTCTTCAGATCTTCGAAAATCTCATCAGCTTTTTGCGAGAAATCCGACTCCTTGGCTTTGGCACAGTAAAACCACATTTCTTCTTTGTGGAAATAGAGCATCCCGGTCTCGTCACCCCAGTTTGCCTTGAGCGTTGGTACAAGCTTCTTGGGGTCGCCAGGTAACTCAGGCACGGGAGGGCGACTGGTGCGAAGCTGGCCCAAGTGATATTCAAGGTATCGATCGAGTCCAGGGTCAGGGATCAATGGTATACCGCTGAATTGTAGTCCCATCGGGTCTACTACCCCCGTCGGCCCATTGCCGTACGCCCGGTACAGATCCACATCCCCCGCCGCGAAGCCCATCGGATCGAGCGAAGTCCATCGCCCCTGCGCCGGATCGTAGTCGCGGTTGCGGGCGTGGTACTTGCCGGTCGTGGCGTCCCACTTCAAGCCCTGGTGGAGGCGGTCCCAGGCGTAGAGGGTGTTCGCGATTGAGGCGTACGCACCGTCGTAGTACGACACGCTGCCGTACGGATCGTAGACGTAGCGTTCCTGGACCGTGCCGCTCGAATTGATCAGCCCCGTCACGTTGAAGTTGGCGTCTTGGCTGACCCATTGGCGCTGTTCCAGCGAGCCGTTGTTGTCGCTGTCGCGGTCGCGCAGGATCAAGGCGCCGACGTAGACGGGGCTCCAGACGTATTGACGACGCGCGACGTTCGTCACGCGCTCTTCGACGACTTGCCAGTCGGCCGTGTAATACGAATCGGTCGTTACACCTGAAGTCACGTCCTCAATTCTGCGATTCAGCGCATCGTATTCATATGTGCGCGTCGAGGCCGTGCGGACGCGGTTCCAGGCGTCGTACGTCGACGTGCGGTTCCCGAAGTCCTTGGTCTGGTTGCCGTTCAGGTCGTAGGTCGGGGTCGTTTGGCCCGTCGTGACGCCCAGTTCGTTTTGCTTGTTGTGGGCGCGTGATTGCGTCGTGCCGTTCGTCGTCACG
>JANLUE010001271.1:0-5043 GCA_031363325.1 Gemmataceae bacterium | reverse complement strand
AAGGATTCGGCGGGCTCGACAACAACGGTGCTGCCCTCATGCTCGCCATGGGCTTGCCGCTCTGCGTCTACGCATGGGATGCGGTGCGGCATTGGTCGCGCTGGCTGTTCCCGATCTTCGCGGTGCTGATCGGCCATGCGGTGCTACTCTCGTATTCGCGCGGCGGCATGTTGGCGCTCCTGTTAACGTCCCCCCTCTATGTGATCCGTTGCCGCAACAAGAAGGCGATTCTGATCGGCTACGTCGTGGCCGCGTTCCTGGTGCCGTTTCTCGCGAGTTCCGAAATCACCAAACGGTTCACGAGCATCGGCGAACACGAATCGGACGACAGCGCGAACAGTCGCAAGACGGCCTGGGGGATCGCGATTCAACTGGCGAACGATCGGCCGATCCTGGGTTACGGGCCCCGCAATTCGAGTTTGTACACGCACCGCTTCGGGGCCGACGAGGAAGGCCGGGTCATTCACTCGACCTACTTGCAGATCGCGGCCGACACCGGGTGGGTCGGGCTCGGATTTTATGTGGTATTCTTGGGTGGAGCGGTCATCTGCGCGAACCTGGCCCGGTCGACGTTGAAGCCGGCCGCCGACCGGGACGAACCGAACGCCCGGCACTCCTACGCGATTGCGTGCGGCGTCGAGGGGTCGTTGCTCGTCTTCGCGGTTGGTTGTACGTTTCTGTCGATGGAGACGTTTGAACCGACCTATATTCTCGCCTTGCTCGGTGTTCAACTCTGGTCCATCGTTCGCCTCCAAGCCGCCCAGGGTTCGTGAGCGCACTGATCCCGATCTTCGACGCCTTGAAGCAGCCAGTCGGTACGCCGCGCGCCGTCGCGTCGGCCCGGCCGCTCGTATTCCGACGCGCGCGTGACCGCAAAGTCCCGAGCTACCTGTTGCCGCCGAAGCCGATTCGCGTTGGCTTCGTGGTCCACGCGATGCAAGTGGCCGGTGCGGAAGTGCTCGTCCGCGAAACGATCCGGCGACTCGGCAAGCAAATCGAACCTACCGTGTTCTGCCTCGATTCGATTGGGCCGATCGGCGAAGAATTGCGATCGACGGGAGTCGAAGTGCTTTGCCTGAATCGTCGGCCGAACCGCGACTACGGCGTGGCCTGGCGACTCGCGCGCGAGGCGCGAGCCCGGCGCATTCAGGTGATGCACGCCCATCAGTACACGCCGTTCTTCTACGCGGCCTTCGCCCGGGTCGCGAGCCGTAATTCGTTTCGCTTGATCCTCACCGAACATGGCCGACATTTTCCTGACGAAGTGTCACCGATTCGTCGCGGCGTGAACCGCCTCGTGCTCAGTCATCTGGCCGACGAGATCAACGCCTGTTGCGAGTTCAGTGGCCGAGCGTTGTGCCGGAACGATGGCTTCCCCGGCCACCGCATCGCGACGATCGAGAACGGCATTGATCTCGCGCGCTACCCCGTGACCGAGCCGCGAGACGCGCTTCGAGTACGACTGGGGCTCGCCGCGGAGCGAAGATACATCGCCACGGTCGCGCGCTTCCATCCGGTGAAAGACCACGCCACGTTGTTGAAAGCGTTCGTCGACGTGGCGCGGGTTCGACCGGACGTGGACTTGTTGCTCGCGGGCGAAGGGCCGTTGCGAAACGACCTGGAACGCCAGTCGAACGAACTTGGCGTTTCCGGTCGGGTGAAGTTCCTCGGCGTGTTGCGCGACGTACCGGAGCTGCTGTCCGCGATCGATGTGTTCGCCCTCACGTCCGTGAGCGAAGCGGCCTCATTGACCTTGATGGAAGCGATGGCCGCCGGTCGGCCGGTGGTCGTGACCGAGGTCGGGGGCAATCCGGAACTGGTCCGGGCTGGCGTCGATGGCTTGCTGTTTCCACGTGGCGAGGACCGGGCCGGTGCGGCTGCATTGTTGCGGATGCTCGACGATGTCGTGTTCGCCGCGAAGTGTGGCGCGAACGCCCGGGCTCGGGCGCTCGAACGCTTCTCGCTCGACCGGACCGTCAAATCGTATCACGCCCTCTATCGCCGCCTGACGGGTCGCGGGGCGATCCAATGACTCCACGCGAACTCGTCAAGCGGATCGCCCTCGGTCTGGCGCACATCGCCATCCTGCCGACGCTCTTGCTGCACGCGCTCAAGGTGCCGATCCTCGGCAAGGACCGGGCCCTCGAAGGTTCGACGCAGTTCCTCGCGCTGTTTCCCGGACTGTGCGGCGACTACTTGCGTCGGGCGTTTCTGCACTGGACGATTGCCGAATGTGCCGGCTCGGCGTCGATTGGCTTCGGCACGATCTTCTCCAAGTCGGCCGCCTGGCTTGGGCCGAACGTCTACGTTGGGCCGTACTGTTCGCTCGGCTCGGTCACGGTCGAACGCGAAGTCTTGATCGCGACCGGCACGCACATCCTGAGCGGCGGGCACATTCATGGAACCGACCCCGATCTGCCGATCCGCGAGCAGGAAGGGACGATCGCCCACGTGACGATTGGCGCGGGCAGTTGGATCGGAGCGGGGTCGGTGATCATGGCCAATGTCGGTCGCGATTCGATCGTGGCGGCCGGCGCGGTCGTCGTGCATGCGATCCCCGACCGGGTCGTGGCCGCCGGCGTGCCCGCAAAGGTTTTGCGGAGCCGCGACGAATGACGGCCCGCAACTCTTCGCTCGATTGGCTGCGGGCGATCGCGATCGTCGCGGTCGTAAATTGCCACGCGGCCAGCACGTTCTCGCCCGACGGCGCGTACTCCTGGCTGCAAGTTGGCGGGCACGGCGTTGATCTGTTCTTCGCGCTCTCGGGCTGGCTGATCGGCTCGCAACTGATGCGCGAACTCCGCGACACGGGGACCGTGAACGTCACGCGATTCTGGCTGCGGCGTTGGTTGCGAACGTTGCCCGCCTACTATGCGATGTTGCTGTTCACATTTGCCTGGGTCGTCTCACGCGGGACGGGTTCAATCGATTGGCGCTATCTCGTATTCCTGCAAAACTACGGCGGCGAGCAACCGTACTTCTCGATCAGTTGGTCGCTGTGCGTCGAGGAACACTTCTACCTGCTGGTCGCGCCGTTCGCTTTGATCGCATTTCGCCGGCGCTGGGCCTGGCTCGCACTCGGGCCGATTCTGCTCGTGCCGGTCGTGTGTCGCAACTTCGGCTGGTTCCAGAACGACGCGGAGACGCACGTCGTCTTCGATCAGTGCGCGGCCGGGGTCTTGTTGGCAGCCATATCCGTTTTCGGGTCGCGAACCTGGCGGGCGCTCACGCGACTCGCGCCGCTGCTGTCGGGTGCCGGCCTGTTGGCGATCGCCCTCGCGGTCGCTTCGCGAATCTGGCCGGACGTTGGCCCAGGTGATCTGTCGCGCACCGGCTGGTTGCTCGCGTGTACCGCGCTCGTGCTGCAAGCGAACGCGTCGCCATTCTGGATGGAACGAACTGCTTGGCGACCCGCCCGGTTCATCGCCGAGCGGGCCTACGCCTTGTACCTCACGCACATCGAGGCGCTGGCCGTCGTGAACAAGTTCGGCGAACTACCGTTTGGCGTGCGGCTCGCACTCACGTGGTGCATGGCGCTCGCGTTCGCGGAAGTGTTACATCGACTTGTCGAACGGCCCGGCATGCGCATGCGCTCGTGGTTCGCCGCGACACGCCCGGAGCCGATCCTCACGCCGCGGAGTTCGCCGTGAAACAACCGCCCCGACCCCGGCGAATTCTCCCGACACTTTTTGTGGTGGCGATCATCGCGCGATTGCCGCTGCTGATCGGCCTAATGGCCGACCCACATCGAGCCGTCGTCGACGACTCGAAGCGCTACATCATGTTGGCCGACAACCTGCGCATGCATGGCACGTTCGGCCTCGCCGAGGAAGAACACCCCTGGGTCGGTTTTCGGGAATTGCGAGAACAGCTCGGCACGGCACCCGCCCGCGACGCGAACGGCTTGATTCCCGAGGGCCTGCGCACGCCGGGCTTCCCGCTGTTCCTCGCGGCCGTCCGAACTGTCTCGCACTCGCCACTCGCGATTGTGTTCGCACAGATACTGCTGAGCGGGGCGACGGCCTGCCTCATCGCATCGGCCGCGTTCGCGTTCTCCGGTTCGCGGCGTGGAGCGTGGACGGCCGGCCTACTCTGGGCGTTGCATCCGGCGCTCATCGCCATGGACGCGGCCGTCCTCTCGGAGAGTGTGTTCACGTTCGGCGTGGCGCTCGCGTTCTGGTTCGCCGCTCGCGTCCAGTCGGGCCGAATGTTTTTGGTCGCGGCGCTCATCGTCGGGTTGTGGGCGCTGGTCCGGCCGTTCGGCGTGTTTCTCGTTCTGCCACTCGCGTTCGCCGCGTTCGCCCGAGCCGACCGGCGCTGGTGGACGACGCTCGGCGTCTGCGTGCTCACCGCGTTGCCGAGCGTCGCGTGGTCGGCCCGCAATCTGGCGAAGGGGGAAGGCTTTCGACTGTGCACCGTCGGCGACCTGACGATGTATTACTACTTCGCGCACGCAGTGCGGTCGGAGCCGCTCGGCACGGACTGGCACGCCACCTGGTCGGCCGCGTTCCCGAAGCGAACGGACGAACTGCGCGAACACGCGAAGCCCGGCGACGATTGCCACGCCCTGGCCGGCCGACTGGCGCGTGAAGAACTCGCCGCCGACCCGAAGTCGACCGCGAAGGTGTTGCTCAAATCACAACTGAAATTGTGGACCGGCCACTCGCTCGCCGACGTGCTGCGAACGTTCGGCATCGCCTACAAACCATCGGGCCTGATGTCGACTTTCGTATTCGGCGAAGAGTCCGATACGGGCTTCAGCGGTTGGACCCTGGTCGCGGCCGCGTGGAGCCTGTTCAACCTGGCGATCTTCGCGTGGGCACTCATCGCCGCCGTGAAATCCCTACGCCGACGAATGTGGGTTCTGTTCCTAAGTTGCGTGAGCGTCGCGGCCCTGTCGGCGGCCGGCACCATGTGCAACGGCCAGGAACGTTTCCGCCTGCCGATCCTGGTGCCGATGATCGTCTTGATCGGCTCGACGCGTGGGCCACGTTTGAATCCGAACCCATAGAACGTGCGAGTGGACACCTCCCGGCGCGTGCT
>JANLUE010001265.1:0-1249 GCA_031363325.1 Gemmataceae bacterium | reverse complement strand
CGCGAGTCTTGAATGAATTTCGCTTTCAGTATGTCCAGCGAACGAACCCGGGTTCCGGTGGCGTAAGAAACGGATCTTCGGGCAGCAACACACCAACACCCCCCTCGAGAAGGCCACGCTGTTGTGGCTGTACGCTCAGCTCATCGGCATGGCGGACCCAATTCGCAAGCTGTCGAGCGTGTACACGAAGCTGCAATCGTCGGCGGCTGCCTGCGACCGTGTCTTTGCGACGATGGACAAGGCCCCCCAGGTGCAGCCGAACTTCGGCGGGCCGCGGCTCGAACGGCACTGCAAGGAAGTCGAGTTCCAGAACGTCTGTTTCTCGTACACGCCGGAACGACAGATCCTGACGAATATTTGCCTTCGCGTGTCGGCCGGCGAAACGATCGCCATCGTCGGCGCGAACGGTAGCGGCAAGTCGACGCTGCTGAATCTGTTGCCACGCTTCTACGACCCGGACCACGGCTCAATCTTGATTGATGGGATCGATATCCGCCGGGCCAACCTCCGGAGCCTGCGTCGCCAGATCGCACTCGTGTCGCAGGACCCGGTACTGTTCGACGATACGTTCGCGGCCAACATTCAATACGGCACTCGTCAGTCGACGCCGGACGAAGTCGAGGCGGCGGCCAAGAAGGCGTTCGCCCACGATTTCATCCTCGCCAAGGGGGGGTACGAAACGCGGCTCGGCGATCTTGGGGCGACCCTTTCCGGCGGCGAGAAGCAGCGAATCGCCCTGGCCCGCGCGATCCTGCGCGACCCGAGCATCCTGATCCTCGACGAGTTCTCGAGCGCCATCGACCCCGTCTCCGATCGTTTGATTCACGACGCGTTGTTGGACTTCAAGAAGGGTCGCACGACCTTCTTCATTACGCACAAGATGCACACGTTGCAGATGGCCGACCGGATCATGGTGTTGGACAACCACGCCCTGACGGCGATCGGCACGCACACGGAATTGATTGGCACGTCTCCGATCTATCGTGGCCTCTACGAGGCGCAAATTCAGGCGAAGGCCGCGTGACTGGCGAACGGCGAACGGCGCTGCGGGACGGGCTGATCCTGCTCGTGTTCTGCGGCCTGCTATTCTTCCGGGAACTCGGCGGCCGCGAGTTGTGGGCGAGCCACGAGGCACGCGCCGCCCAAAACGCCCAGCGAATCCTGGACGATGGCAACTGGCTCCTGCCCCGCCTCTACGACGACCAAATCGAGCTGCAGAAACCCCCCGGCTTCTACTGGCTCGTCGCGC
>JANLUE010001260.1:0-2604 GCA_031363325.1 Gemmataceae bacterium | reverse complement strand
CCTCCGCCGACGTGCCGTAACCCTTCACGGTCTTGACGAGGATCACACTCGGCGCGCCTCGGAAGTTCATGGCGGTGCGATAGGCGTTGAACACCTTGATCGGGTCGTGCCCGCCGCGCTTCAAGTTGGCGAGGAACTCGTCCGACTTGTCGGCGACGAGGGCCTTCAATTCGGCCGTGTTGAAGAACTTGTCGCGGATCAGTTCCGGCTTGCCCTTCTTGGCGGCGTAGGCGTATTCCTGATATTCGCCGTCGGCGACTTCCATCATGCGCCGGGCCAGAGCGCCGGTCGTGTCGCGAGCAAGTAATTCGTCCCAGTCGCCGCCCCAGATGCACTTCACGACGTTCCAGCCGGCTCCGCGGAACGTGCCCTCCAGTTCCTGGATGATCTTGCCATTGCCGCGGACAGGCCCATCGAGCCGTTGCAGGTTGCAGTTGATGACGAAGATCAAGTTGTCGAGCTTCTCACGAGCCGCGATGCCGATGCAGCCCAGCGTCTCCGGCTCATCGCATTCGCCGTCGCCGAGAAACGCCCAGACGTGCGTGCCGCGCGTGTCGGCCAGGCCACGGGCTTCGAGGTAGCGTGCGTACCGGGCCTGGTAGATCGCCATGATCGGCCCGAGGCCCATGCTCACGGTCGGGAACTGCCAGAAGTTCGGCATCAGCCACGGGTGGGGGTAGCTCGAAAGCCCGCCCCCCGGTTGCAGCTCCGGGCGGAAGTTCTTGAGTTGCTGCTCCGTGAGCCGGCCTTCCAGAAACGCCCGGGCGTATGGCCCCGGCGAGGCGTGGCCCTGGAAGTAGATCACGTCGCCATGGCTATCGTCCGTTCGGCCGCGGAAGAAATGGTTGAAGCCGACCTCGTACAGCGTGGCGGCGGACGCGAAGGTCGCAATGTGCCCGCCGACGTTGGTCGTCTTGTTGGCCCGGGCGACCATGGCCATCGCGTTCCAGCGGATCAAGCTCTTGATCTTGCGCTCGAGCGAGCGATCGCCGGGGTAGGCGACTTCCTGTTCCTTCGGCACGGTGTTCAGGTACGGCGAGTGGATGCTCGACGGCCCTTCGACGCCGGCCGAGCGGGCGCGGCTCTGCAGCGACTCGAGCAGGAACTTCGCGCGGTCCGGCCCCTGGATGCGCAGGACGGCCTCAAGGGACTCGAGCCACTCGCCCGTCTCCTGGGGATCGACGTCGGTCAGCGGTTCTGGCGGGGCCGAAGGCAAGTCTTCGGTTCGGACAATCATCGATGGCTCAGTAGGTTTCGGCCGGGCGTGAACGTGGGGCGCTCGAGGCGCGAAACACGGGTCGCCGACAGGGCCGGTCGAATCGGGGGCCGAGAGCGTGACGGGAGATAAGACACGCCCCGTAACATGGGCAGATGAATCCAGTTGTCGGTCGTTCGGTTCCACCTTTAAGATAGGAGCAGATGTGGGTTGCGTCCAATCGTTCAGAAGGGGGCGATGTCGCATTGCGACGGCGCACCAGAACGAACGTCGATCACAATTAGTCTAATTCAATTCCTCAATTGTTTTTGGCATCCGAGATTGGACGAGTTCCCATTCAGTCATGACGCCGAGTTTGTCGAGCCATTCGTGGAGATAGTCGACTTCGATGCGCTCGGCCTGCACTTTCAAGATGCCGACGATGTCGCGAAGATGCTTTTCGGAGCCGCCTTCCTGAAAATAGACGAGCTTCTTGAGGATCACATCTTCGGGCGATGCATAGGCAACTCGGCCGCCAGCGTTGTCGATTCGGCGAACTCTTTTCATGCGCGATTGATCGAATGCCGTTGAACCTGAAAGGATCACGTCCACTTTCATTCCCGTCTCTGGCTGGAGCACGTTGAACTGAAATTGCCCTTCGATCGCCTGCAAAATTGCGTCGCGCGAACAGTAGAACTCCGGTGCGGGAAAGGCATCCAAGAAGGGTGCGATGTGCTTGGGAGCGAGCGCGGCCACCACGTCGATGTCGTTCGTCAGACGCGGCTCGCCATAAGCTCCGGACGCCACCGAGCCGGTGACAAAGTAGTCGACGTTCAGGCGATCCAAGGTCTCCGCAATCTTGCGCAAAAGCTCAAAAACTTCCACGCGACATCCTCCACGCCACGTGTCGGTTCAGCTCGTCGTCCGTCCAGTCGGGGTGCTGGGCGCGGGCCATATCGCGTACCAATTGTTTCGCGAAGTCCCATAGCTGGCCAATCAAGGCCAGCCGCTCCGCTGGCGTCTTGGCGCGCAGAATCTTCGCCATGCGGTCGTCGAGCACTTCGTCGGTGAACGTTCGCGGCTTCATGTCGGCCAACGCATCGCGATAGCTACTGATTGTCGATATGGCTCGGGAGAAATACGCCCCGCGACATGGGCGGCGGATTCAATTGTCGGTAGACCGGATACCCCCGGCAGGATAGGAAGGGGTACGGATTGCGTCCAATCGTTCGAGTTATCTGGACGCCATTCCGCCCGCACATTTGGACGAACGTGGATTCTAGTTTGACCAAGGTTGACGTCTCCGACAAAAGTCGAATTGACCTAAGTCGTTATTTATCATCATTTTATGGCAAATTGTTCTTGACAGACTCGGGTGGTAGCGCTATCTTAAGTATAAGCCAGCAAAG
>JANLUE010001253.1:0-6740 GCA_031363325.1 Gemmataceae bacterium | reverse complement strand
CGGCTCCGTTCATCGACGAACACACGTTGCTCGTCGTTCGGGTCGACGTGTCGCGGCTGGAGGTCGAGGCGTTTCTCAAAGTCGCCGGCCTGTTCGTCGACCGGGACGCGGTGGCCGAACATGCGCCGACGGTGCGGACGTGGTTGAAGGACTTTACACGGAAGGGGGGCCGCGATCTGTTCCTGACCTACGGCCCCGGCGACTTTCCGAACCCGCCGACGCTTGTCGTGCCCGTCTCCGATTCAACCAATGCCCGCAAAGACCTCGGCGATCTCGGCAAGGTGCTCTACCGGAGTGTGCAGCCTCGACCGGAGATCGCGCACCTGCACCAATGCGTCTGCATCGGCACGAAGGATTCGTTGGCGGCCTTGAAGGAACGCAAGCCGGTGGAACGCCCCGACCTGAATGCAGCCCTCGCCACCGGGAACGACGCACCGATTCAAGTCGTGTTCGCGCTGGGGGCCGACGCACGCAAGGTGTTCGAACAGGTCGCCCCCGAGTTGCCGAAGGCGCTCGGTGGGGGGAGCATTCAGAAGTTGACGCGTGGGCTGCGCTGGTCGAGCTTCTCGATCGGGGCCGGGCCCAAGTTGCCCGCCAAGCTCGTCAGTGAGGCGACGAGTCGCGAGTCGGCCGTGGATTTGCAACATCTTCACGAAGCCTTCGGTTGGCTCGCGGGGACGGAGTTTGGAAAGGAAGGCTCACCAATCGATCCCAAGAAGATCGCCAAACTCCTGGCACCGATGCGCAACACAATTGAAGGCGAGCGGCTGACCGCCGAATGGGACCTGGCCGCCGCACTGGCCGACGCGACCAAATCGCCCGGTGGCACGCCGGCCGACCGGTTGCGCAGCGCCAACAACCTAAAGCAACTCATGCTCGCGCTGCACAACTTTCACGACTCCGTCGATCACTTTCCAACCGATATCGCCACGAAAGATGGCAAGCCACTGCTGAGCTGGCGGGTCGCGATCTTGCCGTACATCGAGCACGAAGCCCTGTACCGTCAGTTCAAACTCAACGAACCCTGGGACAGCGAGAACAACAAAAAGCTGATCGCCAAGATGCCGCGCGTGTATCGCAGCCCACGCCAGGCCGAGGCGCTCACGGATCGAACCACCTATCTCGCCCCGCTGGGGACGGGCTATCTGTGGGACTCGGCCACCGGCACGCGCATGACGCAAGTTACCGATGGTCTGTCGAACACGCTCGCGCTGGTCGAAGCGGACGATAAGCGAGCCGTCGTCTGGTCGAAGCCGGAAGACTTGACGATCGACGTCAAGAACCCCCTCGACGGCCTGCTCGGCCACTACGGCGAAGGCTTCCAGGCTGCTTTCGCCGATGGGTCGGTGCAGTTCATCAAAAAGACGATTCCCGTCGAAACGCTGCGAGCTTTGTTGACCCGCAACGGCGGCGAAGTGATTCAGTGGCCGAAATGAGCGACGGACGACCTGAAGAAATGAGTGGAGCAGGATTCACTCGAACAGCGCCGCCTCGATGTTCAGCCCCGGACCGAAGCCGATCGCCACGCAGGGGCCGAGGGCTTTGCGGTCTTGCAGTCGCTTCAAAATGAACAGGCCCGTGGCCGACGACATGTTGCCGTACTCGGCCAAGATTTCGCGCGAGGCCCAAAGCGCCTGATCGGGCAACCGCAGGGCCGAGGCGACCGCGTCGAGAATCTTTGGTCCGCCAGGGTGCACGGCCCACGAGCGCACGTCCGCCATCTTCCGACCGTGCTTGGCGAGCCAAGTTTCGAGCCAGCCGCGCAGGTTCGCCGCGATCGCGTCCGGGATGCGCTTCGAGAGCGTCATGTCGAAGCCGTGATCGCCGACCGACCAGGTCATGGCGTCCGCCGCTTCGGGGATCAGGTGCGAGCCGTTCGCAAGCAGCGTCCAGCCGCTTCGCGACTTTCCGGAGCTGGCGATCAACGCGGCCGCTCCATCGGCGAACAGGGCGTTGGCGACGACCTTCGGCGGGTCCCAGCCGTAGTGATAATGCAGGCTGCACAATTCAACGGAACACACGAGCACGCGCGCCGACGGGTCGGCCGCGAACGCGTGAGCCACGCGGAGCCCGTTCAACGCCCCGTGGCAGCCCATGAAGCCGACGTGCGTCCGAGCCACGTCGGCCGACAGCCCCAGGTCGTTCACGAGGGCGACATCGAATCCCGGCGCGCTAAAGCCGGTACACGAGACGGTTACGAGGTGCGTGATCTCGGTCGGCAGAGTCGCCGCGGCGGAAAGGGCCTCGGCCGCCGCCCGGCGGGCCAGGGCCGGGGCCTCATTTTCATAGATCGCCATACGTTGACGCGTGGTCGGCCCGCGCTCGCCGGGCACGCCCGTCGGCAGGAATGGCGAGCCGGACAACCGGGTGCCGTCGAGAATGTCGCGAACGACGGACCGACCCAGACAAATGTGCCGATTGAGAATGCCGGAGCCGCCATAAATGGCGGGCACGAAAGTGGCCTGTTCGGGCGTGTCGCAACACAGGCTGCGGGCGACGGTCTGTGCCTCGGACTGATTCAAGGTGGCCGACGGGACGGCCGTCCCGAGTCCGAGGATCGCGAGTGGCATCGAGTGGTTCGTCGGTGGTGTGAATCCGCGTTCCAATCAATGTATGCCGAAAGGACTTGCGCGGGCCCGTCCGACCGCTGAATAAACCCGTGGCCTCACTTCCCAAAGTCCGTCATCACTTTCACGCCGTCGACGAGTTTCTTCAAGCGGTCGTCGCCACGCAAGGGGTCGATGTCCGTGTCGGTGAGCAGGTAGTCGTGTCCGAAGCCGCGGAGCAACGAGGCCGCCACGAGCCGGACGGCTTCTTCTTTGTGCTTCGGGTCCGACTTCGAGACGAGTGCGAACACGCAGGCCGCTTGATAGTAGGCCGACGCGTGCGGCGTGCCGGCCAGGCACTTTCGCGCTTCGGCGATCGCTTCCTCGCCCCGGCCAAGTCGCGCGAGATAGACCGCCCGACCGCCTCGAGCGTTGCCGTGGTCCGGATAAATCTTCAACACGCGTTCGACGGCCGCGAGCGCTTCGGGTACGCGGTTCAACTTCTCCGCCAACACCCAGGCCTGGTTCTGCATCGCGTCGGCACCGAACGGGTCGAGCGCCTCGGCCGACTGGAAATCGGCGAGCGCCGCCTTCGGATCGCTCTCGGCGAGGGCGAGGCCACGCGTCACGAAACTCGCCGGGTCGGTCGGCTCGCGCCGCAAGCCCTCGGCCCGGTCGGCGGCTGAACCGGGTTGATCGCCGACGAGGCCGCGAACTTCGGACCGGATGAAGTACACCCGCGTTGGGCACGTCGCGTCGGCTGCGAGGAGGTCCAATTCGGCGAGGGCGTCTTTCGCCCGACCCATGGTCTTGAGCACCAGGGCCCGCGTGAGTCGCGCGTCCGCCAGTTCGGGTTCGAGCTTGATCGCTCGATCGACATCGGTGAGGGCCTGGTCGAGGTCCTTGCCATGCCGGAAGGCGAGATCGCCCCGGGCGGCGAACGTGCGGGCGAACTTCGGTCGAAGGGCGGCACACGTGGCGAATGCCGCTCGGGCGTCCTCGTATTGACCCAGCGCGTCGAAACATCGAGCCCGCAAGTACCAGCCGCCGAAATCGTCCGGGTTGCGGGCGACGAACGCGGCCACGAATGGCAAGGCTTCCGCATGTCGACCAAGTGCGGACAGATCGTACGCCCGCAAGAAATCGGCCCGGTCGCCGCCGCCGAGTGCGAGCTTCAGGTCGCCACGGGTGAGGCCGGTGAGTTGCGAACGTTGTTCGTCGACGGCGGCCCGCGTCGCCGGGTCGAGTTCCTTGCCGGCCAGTTCGTTCAACCGGGCGGCGAGTTCGACATCGCGCTTCGACAGCGAAGCGGCCCGAGCGGTCAGAAACGCGAGTTCGCCGATCTCGCCTTTGAGTCGCTCACGTTCGACCTCCGGCAATCGCATCACGTCGTCGCGCTTGTCCCAGCCCGTTTCGCTCGCCCCGTATCGATCGAGCGCGGCCGTTCCGAGTTCGAGCACCTCGGCCGATCCCTTGGGTGCGCCGGCCACCTGGCGAACGCGATCGGCGAGCGTCAAGAATTCTTCGAAGTCCTTGAGCGCGGCCGCACGAAGTTCATCCTGCCGGTGGGCGCGATGATTCAAACTCAATTGCACCGCAACGGCCGAACCGGCGAGAAGAATCGCCGCCACGCCGGCCGCGATCATTTGCGGCGACGTGATCCGTGGGTGTCGCCGGACCCACTTGTGCGCGCGTTCGCGAAGCGAGAGCTCCGGGGCGTGTTTCAACGGCAAGTTGGCACGATGCCGGGCGATGTCGTCGCGCAAGTCGGCGGCTGACGCGTAGCGTCTGGCGGGATCGGGTGTCAGGCACTTGTTGACGATCGACTCGACGGCCGGCGACACGTCCGCGGACACCGATCGGAGCGGAGCCGGCGGGTTGCTGCGATCGGCCCGCATCTTGGCGAGCACCGTCCGCGTCGGCCCCGTGTGGGCGGGGTACGGCAACTTGCGGGCGAGCATCTGGTAGAGCACGACACCCAGCGCGAACACGTCGGCCCGGCCATCGAGTTCCTGCGCGCCACCGCCGAACGCCATCAGTTGCTCGGGGGCCATGTACGGCAACGTGCCCCCGACCTTCGCCCGGTCGGCCTCGTTCGGGTCGGCGGCCAGATTGAAGTCGAGGAGCATCGGCTGGCCGTCGTCGGCGAGCAGGACGTTGGCCGGCTTGATGTCGCGGTGAATGATGCCCTTGTCGTGGGCGTGAGCCAACGCGTCGGCCAGGCGCTCGCCAATCCACAGTACCGCTTCGACATATGTTGATCCACGCAAGAGCGCGAGCGCGCCGGGGGATTCGATTGGCTCGCCGTCGTGGATCGGCGTGCGCCGTTCGACGGCCTCGGCGATCGAACGCCCTGTCAGGGGTCGATCGTCGGTCGTGATGTCGCCGAGCGCGGCCGCGAGAGTCGTGCCGCCGAAGTAGGGCATGCACAGGCCCTGGCACGTGCCGCCCGCGTGCGACGAATAGATCGGCACGATGTTCGTGTGCTGTAGCCGGGCCAGGGTGCGAATTTCGCCGGCGATGCCCGTCGCCAGTTTCAACGCGACGAGCCGGCCCGCCAGTTCGATTTGCTCGGCCATAAACACCCGGCCAAACGCCCCCCGGCCGAGTTCCTTGGTGAGCCGGAACCCGTGCCAGACATCGCCGACTTCCGGAAGCATGTTCGCCGCCCGCAAGAGCCGTTGCGTTCGCGACGAGGCTTCGGGCAAGGGTTTGTTCGGTTCAACGGCCGGTTGCACGACGATGGCGCGTGTCGCATCCGGCTCGAGCACGGGTGCCGGCAAGGCGACGGTGTTCTCGCGCGTCGAGGGTCGTGCGGTGTCCGGGCCAGGCCAATCGGAAATATCGACGCCGAAGCGGCTGCGATACTCGTCGGCGACGGGCCGCTCGCCCGCCTGAATGCGTTGGCGAAACTCTTCGAAGGCGATCTCTCCAATCGCCTCCGGTGCGCCGAGTTCAGGAAAGCGAGCCAGATAGTCGTCGACTCGTGGACGTTCGCCGCGCGCCCAGTGCAACTCTTGTTCGACGCGCACGAGTTCGATCAACGCTTCCGACCGCGCCGGATCGTCACGGGAGGGAAGAAAATCTTCGAGGTCGGTCTTCGAGTTGCGTCGAGCGGCACGCTCGAACTCGAACAGTAACGCGGAGACCGAGACGGGGGCTTCGGCGATCGCCATGGGACTTCCGGTGGGCAGTGGGCGGTGGGCGGTGGGCGAGTTAGCTATTTGGGACAACAAAATTCAGCCGAAAGGTCCGCCAGGGAATTCGATTCACTCGGGTCCCATACAAGGCGAGCCGGGGGACGTTAGTCCCCCCGGGTGAACTCGCAGTGACTTGATTATCGACTAACGTCCCCCGGCTCGCCTTGCACACGAATCAATACCTCGAATCCGACATCAGCTCGCTCAAGCACGCTCGCGCCTTCTGGAGCGATCGTTCGACCGATCGCTTCGAGCGCCCGAATCGGTCGGCGATCTCGGCGACCTCGAAGCCCTCGAGTCGAAGCTCGATCGTCGCGCGTTCGGCTTCCGGCAACTGATCGAGTACATCGCGGACGGCGATCTCCATCAGCTCGGAGTCGACGGCGGTCGCGAGATCGGAATCCCAATCGACCGTGACGCGCGAGTCGCGTCGCGCGGCCGCATGGAACGCGTGGAGGGTGCGAACTTTGTTGACGGTCACCACGGCCAGGAGTTGCCAGAGCGTCTCGCCATCGGGCACTCGATAAAGGCCCTGGCGAGCGCGCTCGAAGAAGGCGCGGAACACGGACTGTACGACATCGTCGGGGTCGGCGCGAGCGGTGAGGTGGCTGGGGAGTCGAGCGCGTGCCAGGCCGCGAATGCGGGTGGCATAGCGGCGATAGATCGTCTCGGCGGCCCCATCCTGGCCCCCGGCATAGCGTCGCAAGAGCGACTGGTCGGTCGTCGCGTCCGTCAGCGGAGCAGTCAGAGTTTCCATTCGACGCACGACGAGGGCGCGAGTTCGGCGGGATATACCGGGACCATAGAACAGAAATCGACTTGCGGCCGAGCGAAAAGATTTGACACTGGCCAAAGTGCATAGGCCGGTGGGCCCGCAGAAGGCAGGCGCCCCGCGGGGTATGAGATTAAAGACCAAAACCCCGCGGGGGGACCGTGTCGGGCCGCCCGGTAGCCCTGAACAAAACCCAGGGGGCGCGATTTTTTTACACCGGCG
>JANLUE010001237.1:0-22727 GCA_031363325.1 Gemmataceae bacterium | reverse complement strand
CCCCGATGACCGCCCACAAGGTGAACGTCGAAGGCACGTTGCTGATGCTCGACTTCGCCCAGAAACAAGGCGAATCGCACGGCCGACCGGTCACGTTCCTCTATCCGTCGTCGATCGCGGCGTATGGCCTCGCGAGCCCGGCCGCCAAGCAACGGGCCGGCCGCGTGGCCGAGGATCAGTTCAACACGCCGACCACGATGTACGGCTGCAACAAACTGTACGGCGAACTGCTCGGGACGTATTACGCCGGGCACTACAAGCAACTGGCCGTCGATCGCGTCGGCTCGCGGGTCGACTTCCGGGCGATTCGATTTCCCGGCCTGATCTCGGCCGTCACGACGCCGAGCGGCGGCACTTCGGACTACGCTCCCGAGATGATTCACGCGGCCGCCCAGGGGGTTCCATACGCGTGCTTCGTGCGGCCCGACACGCGGATTCCGTTCATGGCGATGCCGGACGCGATCGACGCGTTGCTGCGACTCGCGGCCGTGCCGCGCGACCAACTGACGCGGTCGGTGTACAACATCGGCGCGTTCAGCCCGTCGGCCGACGAGATTCGCCGAGAGGTGTTGGCCGCGTTCCCTGGGGCCGAGTTGACGACGCGCGTCGACGAGCGCCGGCAGGGCATCGTGGACACCTGGCCGGCCGACGTGGACGATTCGGCCGCCCGGCGCGATTGGGGGCACGCCCCGCGCTTCGACTTTCGCCCGGCGTTCCACGACTATTTGATCCCGACCATCCGGGCCCGGTACAATTCCAAGTAGGCCCGCGAGAACCACCATGCCGCTGTACGTTTACCAGATTGTCGAAGACGATGGCTCGGACGGAGAAATCTTCGAAGTGATGCAGCGCATGGCCGACGCGCCGTTGACCGTTCATCCGGACACGGGCCGGCCGGTTCGCAAGCTCATTGCCGCCCCAAATACGGTCACGAAGTACGGGGCCGGCAACCTGAGCAACGATCGCCTTGGTCGATTGGGCTTCACGAAATACGAAAAGGCGGGCGACGGCAAGTACGAACGAACGGCGGGGTCCGGGCCGGACGTGATTCAACGGTGAGTGGAATACTCCATTCGCTCGAGTGCCTCGATCCGCTCGCGCAACTCCGCCGGTATCGCACACTTCGCGCCCGCTCGATAGTCGAACGCTACGACCACTACTTCGCCGTCCGTCACCAGTTCGCCGGTCGTGCGACTGACCAGGGCGTGTCGCAGCGTGAATCGATCGGTGCTCATCGATATGAGTTTGGCACCGGCATCGAGCGTGTCGGGGTATTTCACAGGCCGAAGGAACTTCGCTTGCGTGGACGCGACGATTGGCCCGACGCCCGTCGCTTCGAGGTGCGCCCACCAGCCGATTCGCTGGAGATATTCGACGCGGGCGTTCTCGAAGTAGCGGAAGTAGACCACGTTGTTCACGTGGCCGAACGAGTCCATGTCGCCCCAGTCGACGACCTGTTCAATCACAACCGGGAAGTCGGCCAACGGCGTCATGCGAATTACCCCCAACGAACGGTGAGCCTCGTCGACGTGGTCTGGAGTAGGTCGGCTCAGTCGTTGGTGAGCAACGACACGCCCAGCCCAACTCGGCCACACGCCGCGATGAACTTCGGCGGCAACTCGACCTCGAACTGATCCTGGTCAATCCACGACTCGATGAACACATCGGCTTCGTATCCGGCATCGAGGAGGCCGGCGAACAGCGCACTCGGCTGCCCGTCGAGCCACTTGGCCGCGTTGAGCAGTTTTTTGCGGACGGCCGCGGCGAACGCTTCCGACGGTTCGTCTTTCGTGTCGAATTTGTCGGCCTGCACGGACACCAAGGTGACGCGGGCGGACTCCCAGGCTTCGCGACTCCGGTGCTTCTTCACCGCGATGCGGGCCACCGGCTTGAGCTTGCCGAGAAACGCGCGATCGGGCACCTGCTCTCCATCCGAGTGCCACACGCGTAGATCCACTGTGAGCCATGCAACAGCCATCGCCAATTCTCCCAAGGTTTCCGCCACGGAACCGCACGTGACCTTTCACCGCCGGCCCGTCGCGTGAGCGTCGTTGACGGAACCGCCAAATTCAAGATACGCCACTGGCGCCGTCGACCTTCCTCGCGAGCCTGGTGCTCCAGGTCGGCGAGGCTCCGTTTCGCGAGCCGACCTCCGGCCAGACGCCGATCACACCGTCTGCCCGCACGAGTATCTGCCGCATCGCTTCCATGCCACCAGCCACCAACTCGTCGGCTCCAGGGGCACATCGAAGATCAACACACCGGAGATCGCGGCCAAGCCGGCAAGTCATTCCGCGCGGCCACGGTGAGTTCCCGACGCGTGCAGCCCACGGTGCATAAGTTATCTCCATGCGCACCACTTTCACTTTTCGCTCGGCCGGCAACCTGATCTTTGGCCGAAACGCCGTCGCCGAACTCCGCACCACGCTCGACCGGCTCAACGCCAAGCGCGTCCTGGTTGTGACCGACAAAATCCTCGGCAATGTGGGCATCGTCGAACGCGTGAAGGAGTCGGCCGGTCGAGAGATTGAAATCTTCGACGGTGGCGAGCCGGAGCCGACGCTCGCCATGGTCCGCACGTGCATCGCGGCCGGCAATGCGTTTCGACCCGACGCGATCATTGGACTTGGCGGCGGCAGCAACATGGACGCGGCCAAGCTCGCGGCCGTCGTCCTGGCTCATGGCGGCGATCCGGTCGACTACGTGGGCGAGAACAAAGTGCCTGGCCCGGTCGTGCCGCTCGTCTGCATTCCGACGACGGCCGGTACAGGCAGTGAAGTCTCGGCGGCCGCCGTGTTCACCAACACGGACATCCAACTCAAAGTGAGCGTGCTCAGTTACTACCTACGTCCGGCGGCCGCACTCGTCGATCCGTCGTTAACACTCAGTTGTCCGGCGAAAGTGACGGCCGACAGCGGCATCGACGCTTTGACCCACGCGATCGAAGGGTTCACGGCCGTCGACAACGCGACATATCCTTTGCCCGCCGGCGAATCGTCCGTTTATCAGGGCAAAAACCCGTTCGCGGACATGTGTGCCGAGAAGGCGATCATACTCGTCGGCCAGTATCTTCGCCGCGCGGTCCGCGATGGCTCGGACCTGGAAGCCCGCGACGGCATGGCCCTGGCGGCCACACTCGGGGGGCTCGCCTTCTCGAACGCGGGCGTGGCCCTGGTCCATGCGATGGAGTACCCGGTCGGGGCGGCCGTGCATTGTTCGCACGGGGCGGGCAACGGCTTGCTGCTCCCCTACGTCATGCGCTACAACATGCCCGCCCGCGAGGAAGCGTTCGGCTACATCGCGGAGTTGCTCGGCGACGACACGACCGGTTCGCACGAAGCCGGCGCGGCCGAGTTGGCCATTCAAGCCGTCGAGAACTTGCGGAGAGATATCGGCATTCCGAATCGACTGCGCGAGATCGGGGTCACCGAAGCGATGATCCCCGGCTTCGCCGAAAAGGCGTTCTCGTTCAAGCGCCTGATGCGCGTGAACCCCCGCTACCCCACGCAAGCGGAAATCGAAGAAGTGTTCCGGGCGGCGTGGTGACGGCTACTTCACGTCGCTCAGTGAACGCAGCAATTCCAGCGTGAAGATGCCCGTATCGTGCCCGTCGGCCCACGTTATCTGATATGCATAGTGCCCGCGTGCCGCCATGCGGGCCGGTGCTGGTGCGCCGGTCGTCACCTCGCGGTCACTCAGCAACTTGAACGGGTCGACCGGCTTCTGTCGTTCCTCGTTGCACGACGCGCACGGGCAACTCGTCCGCAGCTTGCGCCAGGCAACGAACGTCGCGACGCCATCGCTCCAATCGATCGCGAGCCCTTCGCCTTCGCGGCGGAGAGCGAGCGGTTTCAGTTCGGCCGGTGACATGGGGTTATGGTAGGCTCAGCGACAGTGAGCGTCCCCGCGCCGGATGCGGAAGATCGATTCTGGTAGCGTATCAATGGGTTGATAGCCTGTGGCCGTTCCCGATTTGCAAATCGTCGCGACTTCGCATTCGCTCGACTTTCTGAGCGAGTTACCCACGAGCGCGATCCGCGTCATGACGCTCAGAGCGGACGGCGGGGCGATCTGCGGCCGACTCGTGGATCATCCCGACTTCGCGCGCTGGAAGGACGCGATGACTCCAGGCGAATTCTGGAGTCACACCGGCGAGGATTGGTTGCGAAAGCGAACCCCGGCCCCTGCCCAATCTTGAGTGTGTCGATTGCCGTCGTCTGCGACTCGCCGGCCGATCGCAACACGATCGCCGAGATCGCCGGCGTATCCCAGAGTAGCCCGCGCAGCGGGCTACCCTGGGACGGTGATTTTATCGACCTGAAGCTCGCTAACATGCTTCGCATGGGGCAACCTCCCGTTGTGCGGACCGGCTGGCGGCGAGTCGGGCTCGTGGCGCTCGGCTGTGGGTTGGTCGGGCTCGCCTATCTCGGCGTCTTGCTGCCCGGCCTGCCGACGACGCCGTTCCTGATCGCCGCCAGTTGCTGTTTCGTCCGCTCGTCGCCGCGCCTGCATCGCTGGCTGCGCCGTTCGCCGGTCTTCGGCCGACTCCTGCACGATTGGGAAGTCCATCGCGGCATCCGTCGTCCCATCAAGATTTTCGCGATCACCCTGGTTGTCACGGTCGTCTCGTGCAGTATCGCGTTCAGCTCGCTACCCATCTGGGCGAAGTTCACGATTGGCTGTCTGGCGCTGGTCGGAATCCTCGTGATCCTGTGCGTGCCGACCGTCCGGGCCGAGTAAGTACCAAGAACGGTTAGCGTTCCTCAGTCGTTAGCCCGACGCGTCAGCGAGGGTCGGCCAATTTCCGCGACGGCCAATGTCTTCCTGTTCGTGAAGCGGGCCCTCGCTCACGCGTCGATCCTCGTGAAGACCGTCGACACTGGTCGGCCGACGTGTTTCGATCGGCACCTGGTCGGCCGACAGTCGACGCGTTGCCTATTGCTGGCGCGCCCGCATCGACGACGGCCAACCGATCTCGTCGGACGGCATCCCGCCGACCCGCCTCGTCGTCTGCGATGCCGACGGCAAGAACGCGACGACCATCCTGACGACGGACGAAGAGTTCGTTCTGTTGGCGTGGTGGTGAGTTGGATTGATTCACTCGACCGTTCGTTCCTCTTCCAACCTCCGCAAGCGTTCTTCCAGCAAGGCCATCTGTTGCGTCAGGCGAACGGACCAACGATATTGCTTGGTCATCGCGACGGAGACGAAGAAGGAATTGAGGTAGATGAGCCCGAGCGCCACGAACAAGACGAGGGCCGGGTAGCTGAGGTGGGCCCACTCGGCGAGCGACTTCAGGCCATCCGGGAAGAGGCCCGTGACCAATAGCAAGGTCGCGACCAGGAGCCAGGCGACGGCATAGCGCTCTCGGAGTTCGCGAACGCGGACCCAGTAGAGCGTCATGGCGAAGGCCCCGCAACCGCCGACGAGCATCAGGAATTCGGCGTTGATCATGGCAGGGGGGCCGGTTGCAACTCGGTCCGGCGAATGCGGTCGAACAGGATGGCGAGCGACACTTTGACCATGTAGTACGCGGCCCGGAGCCGGCGAATCGACGACACGCCCCCCTGGCGCTCGAACATCCGAACGGGCACCTCGCCAATTCGCAAGCCATTGCGGGCACACCAGAACAGCGATTCCGGCTCCGGGTAATCTTCCGGGTAGGCGTCCGCGAATCGCTTCCACGCCCGTGGACCGAGACACCGGAATCCACTCGTCGGATCGGTCACGCGGGAGCCGGACATGAGGCCGATCAGACGGGCGAAGAAGCGGATTCCGAGTCGGCGTGCGAACGTCGAGCGCGAGCCGGGCCCGAAATCCTGGAGGAATCGCGAGCCAACGCACAGGTCCAAGTCGTCGCGTTCGTGAGCTTCGACGAGCGCCGGAATGTACTGGGCATCGTGTTGCCCGTCCGCGTCGAACTGGATGACCGTTTGATAACCCCCGTCGGCCAGCGCGAAGCGAAAACCGGTCTGCACCGCGACGCCGATCCCGCCGTTCACCGGCAAGTGGGCGACGCGCACTCGACCTTCACTTTCGCGAGCCAAGCCGTTGGCGACTTCGCGAGTCCGATCGGCCGAGCCATCGTTGACGATCAACACTTCGAATTCGAGTGGAAGCGATCGTAGGCGCGCGACGGTACCCGGGAGGGCTTGCTCCTCATTGAAGGCCGGGATCACGATCAGATGACGCATGATGAATATTTGGATACCGAAAGGGGCGGAATATTCCCGCCGTGCTCGGCGAATTCGCTTGGATTCCGGTCGTGCCGATTTTTCTTGTTTCACCGCACGGACCGAAAGCATGAGTTAGAGTGGTTCATCAGGCATCCCCCCGCCTTGGAACCCGCATGACCGCTCCGATCGTACCCGGCCCCAAGGGCCGCGGCCTGTCCCTTTTCTTGGTGAGCGTTCTCGGGCTGTTCCTCGAAATGGCCCTGATTCGCTGGATCGGCACCGAAGTCCGCATCTTTGCGTATCTGCAAAACACGCTGTTGGTCACGTGCGTCATGGGCCTCGGCATGGGTTGCATGACCAGCCGTCGACCCGGCCGGCCACGCGACTTTCTGTTGCCCCTCTGGAGCCTCGTCGTCCTGTTGGCGATCCCGTCGACCCGGCGCGTGTTGGCCGACATCAGCCGACTGCTCACGGTGTTCGGTGGGCCGAACATTTGGGCCGAAGCGCCGCCGAGCGAGCAGGCCGTCGGCTTCCTGGGGCTCGCGCTCACATTGATCCTGGTCGCCTTGATCTGGAGCATCTTCGTTCCGATCGGCCGTTGGATGGGCCGACTGATGGACGATTCGCCTCGGCCAATCATGGCCTATTCGATCAACGTCGCGGGCAGCTTGATCGGCATCTGGTTGTTCGTCGGACTCAGCGCGGTCTACCAGGGGCCAGCCGTTTGGCTTGCAGTCGTCGCGGGACTCACGGTGCCGTTCTTCAACGGCGGTCGGCGCGACAAAGCGATCGACGCAGTTCTCGCTTGCTCACTCGTAGTCCTGGCCGTCCTCGCGGGTCGGGACGACAAGGCGCTCGAAACCGTCTGGTCGCCGTATCAGAAACTCACACTCGTGAATGGCGAGGCCGTTCGCGACTCGATCGGCTCGCACCTCGATCCGTTGGCGGGCCAACAAGTCGTAAACGTCAACAACACGGGTTACCAGGGGATGATCGATCTTCGGCCGACCGCGACGCAAGCCGACCCGACGCGATTCAAGCCGGCGCTTTCCGGGTTGAGCCAGTACGACTTGCCGTGGCGCTTGCACCCCAAGCCGAGGAAGGCCCTGATCGTCGGGGCCGGTTCTGGAAACGATGTGGCCGGCGCCTTGCGAAATGGCGTGACGAATGTGGTCGGCGTCGAGATCGATCCGGCGATCATTCGGTTCGGCCAACGGCTCCATCCCGAGCGACCTTACGACAACCCCGGTGTCCGACTCGTCAACGACGACGCCCGGTCGTACTTCGCGACCTGCGACGAATCGTTCGATGTGATCTCGTTCGGCCTGCTCGATTCGCATACGACCACGGCCATGACGAACGCTCGACTCGACCACTACGTGTACACGGTCGAAAGCTTGCGGCGGGCGAAGACGTTGCTCGCGCCCGGTGGCGTGATGACGCTCAGCTTCGAAGCCCAGAAGCCGTACATCGCCGACCGGATGGCCGAGGCCTTGAAGAAAGTCTTCGGCGCGGAGCCGCTTTCGTTCAAGGTGCCGTTCAGCGGTTATGGTTGGGGTGGCATCATGTTCGTTTGTGGCGATCAGACCGCGATCGCGTCGCGCTTGGCCGCCGACCCGGACCTCGAACGCACGATCCGCGATTGGCGGGCCGAGTACCCGGTCCCGCGAACCGGGACCACGAAGCCGGCCACCGACGATTGGCCGTACATCTACCTTGAACGCCCCGAGATTCCGCCGCTGTATTTCGTTCTCGCCGGCGTGATGTTGGTCCTGCTGTTCGCGTTCGGCAAGGCGCTCGGCGTGCCCGGCCTGGCGATCGGCAAGAACCTGACGAACTGGCACTTCTTCTTCATGGGGGCCGCGTTCCTGTTGCTCGAAGTGCAGAACGTGAGCAAGGCGGCCGTCGTGTTGGGGAACACCTGGGAAGTGAACGCGGTGATCATTTCGGGCGTGCTCGGGATGATCCTGTTGGCGAACGCGGCCGTCGCCCGGTTCCCGAACTTGCCGCTCCTGCCGGTCTACGCCTTGTTGCTTGGCTCGTGCGTTGGGCTGTACTTCGTGGACCTCGCTCAGTTCGCGTTCTTGCCTTATGGAGCGAAGGCCGCGGTCGTCGGCGGCCTGACGAGCTTGCCGATGTTTTTCAGCGGCATCGTCTTCATCCGGTCGTTCCACCCGATCCCAGAGAAGGACCGGGCCCTCGGGGCGAACCTGATCGGCGCGCTGTTCGGCGGGCTGTTGCAATCGATCACGTTCGTGACCGGGATCAAGGTGTTGTTGTTGATCGTCGCGGGCTTGTACCTCGCGGCCTACCTGACGCGGCCACGGAAGTAAGCCTGGTCGACGTGAAGTTGGTGCATTCAAACGTCATAAATGCCACAGCGAAAGCGACTTGCGCTTCGCATTGGCCTCCCATGGTTGACAGGGCGGCCCCGTTTGGGGTATACTCCACTTATCAATTTTCGGTGCCGACCACGCGGGCTCCCGCGGGCGGGCCGATCACTGCGGCACGGACGCGCCCAGTCCTCTCCCACGCCGGCCGGCGTTTTCGGGTTTCCCCACCCCGGACGGTCGTCGCGGTTCTAGCTCGTGTCGTTTCGGGAGCAGTCCCGGCGCGGGGCGGGCGGTGATGGGCCTCGAATGCCAGCACCGTTGACGCCAGATCCGGCCGAACGACCTTCCGACGATCCGCACTCGGACCCGGCCTGGGCACACCCCCTCCCCACGGAATCGGACCTCGAACCGCCAACCGTCATCTCCAGCCAACGCCCCCGAACAGCTGGCTTCGACCCGAAGATCGCCGAAGCACTCGCGGGCCGCAAGCTCGGGCCGTTCGAGTTGATCGAAGCCGTCGGGGCCGGTGGCATGGCCGCCGTGCTGCGGGCCCGCGATACCGATCTCGGCCGCGTCGTCGCACTGAAGATTCTCCCCCCGGACATGGCGACCGATCCGGAAAACGTGGACCGGTTCAAGCAGGAAGCCCGGGCCGCCGCCAAACTCGATCACGACAACGTGGCCCGAGTCTACCATTGCGGCGAAGACCAGGGGCTGCATTTCATCGCCTTCGAGTTCGTCGAAGGGGACAACCTGCGTCAGCGAATGGACGCTCACGGCGGGCACATCCCGGTGGGCGACGCCATTTCGCTCATGATTCAGGTGAGTGCTGGCTTAGCCCACGCGTCCGAGCGCGGCGTCGTGCATCGCGACATCAAGCCCTCGAACATCATCGTGACGCCGGACGGGCGGGCGAAGATCGTCGACATGGGCCTGGCTCGAAGCATGGACGCCCGGCCCAGCGGGCAGCTCACGCAATCGGGCGTGACGCTCGGGACGTTCGACTACATCTCACCGGAACAGGCGATCGACCCACGCTCGGCCGACGTGCGCAGCGACATCTATTCGCTGGGTTGCACGTTCTATCACGCGCTCACCGGGCAGGTACCAGTTCCCGAAGGCACTGCGGCCGCGAAGCTCGACGCTCAGAAGAACTTCATGCCGCCCGATCCGCGGGTGTTCAACGCCGAAGTGCCAACCGAGTTGGCCGCGATCCTCGGGCGGATGTTGGCGAAGGACCCCGATCGACGCTACCAGCACCCGGATCACCTGTCCGCCCACCTGCGTGACGTGGCCCGGCAAGTGGGCCTCAACGTTGGTTCGTCGATCACGCCGCGATTGGCCAACGATGGGCCCTTGCCGCCTCCACCTCGGCTCTCGGCCGCCTGGATCGCGACGGCCGTCGCGGTCATGGCCCTTTCGATCGTGATCTTCACGAACGCCTTCCACCCGGCACCGACGGCGCTCAAAGGTTGGCCCGAAGCCAAAATCGCGACGCCGCCATTCGACCTCGTCGACCCCGGCCCAATTGACCCGGCCCAGGCCATGGCCGAGCCGCAATCCGCCGAGAACACGACGCAACTCGTCAAGCTCCTGAAACAGGGGGCCAAGAATATCAAGTTGACCGGCCCCGAGTACGATCTGCACAAATATCGCGACGAAGCGGGCCAACCCGTCGAAGTCGAAATGGTGGGCGACGACGTGCGGCTCGAGGGCGAACGCTCGCCGACCGTGCGGCTCGGCTACGCGCCTGAAGATGGCAAGACGCGTTCCAAGACGCTCACAATCCGTGGCCTCGGTGCGAAAGCGGCGGCGATCGTCAAGAATATTCGCTTCGTGTTCCCGGACCCGACCGGTACGGAAGCCGACGCGGGCCTGGTGGTCGGGGGCTTCACGCAACTCACCGTCGAAGACTGCACCTTCACCCCGACCGGCGGGACGACTCGAAAGGGTCCGGCGGCCCTCGCGTTGAAACTCTCTGGCGCGCTCGCCGACCTGCGCCGCTGTTACTTCGGAATGGGCGGGGTTGGCGTGTGGTTGTTCGGCCCCGGCAAGGTGACGGCCGATCAATGCGCCATGGCCTCGCACCACGCGGCCGCTCGAGTCAGTCAGGACGAATTCGAAACGGGCACTACCGAAATCACAATGATGCACTGCTCGACATTGCTCAGCGGTGGGGCGGTCGTTGAAGTCGATGACGGGGTCGCTTGCCAGTTTCGGGCCGGCCACTGTTTGTTCGCCGGGCCGACCCGCTACGGCCCGGCCGCTCGTCGGGATCAGCCGGCCGTTCTGCGCCAGAAGCACAGGCCGCGCGAAACGAACTATCGCGCCGCCAAGCCGGGACGCGAACCGTTACCGAACCGGTATCACAATCTCTTCGCCTACGCCGATGGCGAACGCGACTATTCGTTCGCCGAAGCGGCCACGGCTCGCCTGCCGATCACCGACGACGACGTCTCCATCAATCATCCGTGGAAGAGCCGTGACCCGTTCGATCTGCTCGACCCGAGTACGAACAAACCGGCCGACCCGAAGGGGGCCTTCGCGCCAAGCGAAGATTTGCTCGAACTCCGGATTCCGAACGACCCCAACGTGACGTTCGGCACGCGCTGGATCGGCCCCGAGTTTCTCTATCCGTTCCCGCTGTCCATTCCCGGCAAGCGGACAGCCGACCCCACGGTCAAAGTCTGGGACCCAGAAGCCGCGTCGGATGCCGACGGGACTTATCGCAAACTGAGCGTCGCCCTGGCGGCCGTCAATCGCGGCGACACGTTACTCATCAAGTACACCGGCCTACTCGATGTCGAGCCGCACGAATTCAAGGCCGAGGACACGCTCCTCACGATCAAGCCGTACCCAAATTCCAAGCCGGTCCTGCGGCCGAAGAAGTCATTCGTCAAGAAGGAACAGGGGCTGTTCAAACTGTTCAACGGCAAGCTCGTCCTCGATGGCTTGCAGTTCAAACTCCCGGCCGATCGACCGCCGGCGGTCGTCGTGCTCCCCGGCGGAGGGCAGGTCGATCTTCGCAATGCGGTCGTGACCTTTGAAGAAGGGGACGATCTCTCGGCGATCGTTGTGACCGACCCGCGCAATGAAATGATGATGGCCGGCACCAGCCCACCGAAGAATTGGCCGGTCCCGAAAATCAACCTGGAGAACGTCGTTCTGCGCGGCAAGGGCCGCATGCTCTCGGTGAAGATGAGTCGGCCGTTCGAACTCGACGTCAAGAATGCCCTGGCCGCGCTCGATGGCACGTTGATCGACATCGACCCTTCGAGCGCCGACCCGTCGATCGCCGGGAGCGGCATCGTTCGGCTCAACCGCGTGACGACGTACCTCGGCGAAAGCTTGTTGAACATTGAGGCGGCCGATCGCAAGGGGGACGCGGCCTCGCTCGGCCTCGCCAAGACAGAAGTGACCGCGACGCATTGCCTGTTCGTGCCGGCGACGCATTCGCGTGAGGCGCTCGTCCGGGCCGAACGGTTCGAGAGCGACGAACAACTCGGCCGCGTGTTCACGTGGCACGGTCGGGGGAATGTTTACGCCTACGACAAGAAACGCGTGTTGCTCGAAGTTCGACCGCTCAATCTCGAGTCGATGCCAACGCAAACGATCGACGGCGACCGCTGGCTTGGCCTGACGAAAGAAGAAGGCGACCCCTTCGCTGCGGAAGTGATCTTCCCGGTGCAACCCCCCGAGGCCGGCCAACCGAAGTTCGCCGGCATCCGCCCGGCCGACTTCATGCTCAAGCGCCTCCTCGGCCTCGCCGAACCGGCCGACCTGAGCGCACTTGGAGCGTCGAGTACGCTGCCGGTTCCGTTCGACTGACTCGGGTGGATTTGAACTCCATTACTTCAAAACTTCAACGGTCGGTTTGCCATTGATCTTCTCGAGGGTCTTGATCGACCGCAGAACCTTCCCGTCGCGTTCGACTTTCACATCGTAATCGAGTTACTGGAGTGGCAAGTCTTTCAGCGGCGTCAGATCGACGATCGCATCGGGTCCCCCACTCCGCTTCGGAGATGGGGCGAGGTTGCCTGGCGAAGTCTGCCACAGTCAGAGCGAGAGACGCGAATCAATTCGGCTTGACCCGCCCCGATCGGCTGGGATAACAGAGTTACGCCCGTACATCGGTTGCTCTCCGCATGGCCGGCCACGACTCGAAAGAGAATCCGCGTCCGGGCGAGACCACCGCCCCGGGCTGGTCCGGCGAACGCAACGAACCGAGTTCGGTGCTGCGGGTTGGACTCGGGCTGGCCGGCGAAGAGGCGGCCGCGGCGATTCGGGCCGATCAACGCCAACGCTGGCGTTCGGGAAATACCGTTGCCATCGAAGCCTATCTCGCGGGCCGACCCGACCTCCTCGCGGACTCCGCGCAACTGCTCGACCTCGTCTATTCCGAATTTCTGCTGGCCGAGGAACTGGGCATCGCCCGGTCGGCCGCCAACTACGCGGCGCGATTCCCGTCGGTCGCCGGCCGACTTGCCGAGCAACTCGAAGTGCACGCGGCCCTGCGGACGTTGTCCGGTTCCGATCTCAGCAAGTCGCGAGCAAATGAATCGCTCCCGCGTGAAGCGGGCACGCTGCCGAGCGTGCCAGGTTACGAGTTGCTTGGCGAACTTGGGCGCGGCGGGATGGGCGTCGTCTATCTCGCGCGGCAAGCGGGCCTTGGGCGACTCGTCGCGCTCAAGATGGTCCTGGCCGGCGAGTTCGCCGGGACGAGCGACCTGGCCCGCTTTCAAACCGAAGCGGGCGTCATCGCCCGGTTGCGACACCCGCACATCGTGCAAGTCTTCGAGACGGGCGCGAGCGACGGCGTTCCGTACTTCTCGCTGGAGTACTGTGCGGGCGGCAGCCTGGCGGCGATCCTGGATGGCACCCCCTGGTCGCCGCGCGACGCGGCCGAACTCGTGGGTCAAATCGCCCGCGCGATCGACGCGGCCCATCAAGCGGGCAACATCCATCGCGATCTGAAGCCCGCGAACATCCTGTTGCAAGCCGTCGATCAATCCGGCGACGCGCCGCCGCGCTTTCACCCGAAAGTAACCGACTTCGGACTGGCCAAGCGCCTCGACGATGAAGTTGGTGCGACGTTGACGGGCGCCGTCGTTGGCACGCCGAGTTACATGTCGCCGGAACAGGCGGCCGGCGCCAAGTTCGTCAGGCCGGCGGCGGATGTCTATTCGCTCGGGGCCGTGCTCTACGAATTGATCACGGGGCGGCCGCCGTTCAAGGGGGCGTCCGTCCTGGCGACGCTCGATCTCGTTCGTTCGGCCGACCCGGTGGCCCCGCGCGCCTTGCAACCGACGATCCCGCGCGATCTCGAGACGGCTTGCCTGAAGTGCCTCAACAAGCAACCGACCGATCGCTACCCGAACGCTGCTGCTTTCGCCGAGGATTTGCGACGCTTCGTGGCCGGCGAGCCGGTGATGGCCCGGCCCGCCGGTCGAGCCGAGCGGGCGCTCAAGTGGGCGCGACGCAACCCCCGCGAAGCGAGCCTGGCGAGCGCGATCGCGTTGCTCATGTTGGTGCTCACGATCGGCGCGTCGGTCGGCGCGGTCCTGATGCGTCAGGAACGGAACATCGCCCAACGGAATGAAGATCGAGCGTTGAAGGCCGAGACGGACTCGAGTCGGCAGGTCGTCGAGTTGGCCGCGGCGGACGCGACGCTTCGCGAGCAACTGATTCAATCGAATCGATCGGTACCGGGAGAAGTTCGCGCCATGCGGTTGCGCGGCGAGCCGGGCCAGTATTTCAAGGGCCTCGAGAAATTGCGCCGGGCACTGATCATGGCCCGCGAACTCAACGCACCGGCGGCGGACATGCACGAGATCCGCAATGAAATGCTGAACCTGTTCACGGTCACTGATATCGACGTGGAAGAGGAATGGAACGGCTACCCCGAGGGGCCAGTATCCACCGGGTTTTCACCGGTGCTCGATCGCTATTTGATGTTGGTGCCCGGCCAAAGGCCAACGATCCACGCGGCCCCCGGCGGCGCGGTCCTCGCGCGATTCTCCATCGACTTGCCCCAGCCGAATCGGATTCAGTTCGACGCGTCCGGCCATCTCTTGATGTTGAGTTACGCCGCGCGGGTCGAACTCTGGAAGCAACACGAGGAATCGGTTTCTTTGGTGCGACAACTCGAAGGGGCCAACGACGGCGCGTTTCTGGGCGATGGTTCGCGAATTGTGGTTGGGGGTCAATTCGAAGGTCGACCGCAAGTTCAAGTTCAAGAAACTCATACCGGAGTTGTGCGGCAACATTGGTTCGGTTCGGCGTGGATGTACGAGAGCCTGCCGGTCCACCCGTCGCTCCCCTTGTTCGTCGTCGATCGCGGGCCGAAGCTCGCGGTCGTCAACCTGGAAACCGGTGCGACGGTCGCCGATCTCGAACGCCCAACCCAGTTGTTCAAAGTCAGTTGGCATCCAGCTCGACCCTTGCTCGCGATTGCCGAGGGTACCGAGATTCGTTTCTGGGACGCGCTGACGGGCCGAGATACGAAAGTGCTGCGGGGGCACACGCACGACGGCGTGCTGGCGGGCTTCGATCGAACGGGCACGACGATCGTTAGTACCGATTGGTCGTCGGTCGTTCGCACCTGGGACGCCGCCACGAATCGCCCGCAAACGGTCGCGCCGCGAATCCTTCTTTCGAACAACTACGCGATCGCCTCCGAAGGTCGACTGGCGGCGGCCGCGATCGGACGAAAGCTACAGATCCTCCGCATGCACCCCAGTCGAGGCTTGCGGGCGACCCTTCGCTCGGACACGGCGAAAGATGGGTTCCCGGGCCTGGCGCACTTCAGCCCCGATGGCCGGCTGATCGCGGCTCAAGTTGGCCAAGCGCGCTGCGCCCTGATCGACCCCGCAACGGGGAATGAACTGATAAGCCTGCCGTTGACCTGGAAGCCAATCGGCTTCCAGTCGGACGGCGCACTTTTGACCATCGGCCGGCGTGGCGCGATCCGCTGGCCGATTCGCCACGTCGGCGAACGCTGCCAGATCGGTCCGCCAAGTGAACTCGACTACGTTCGGTTTCAAAACGACTGGTCGGCCAGCGCCGATGGTCAGGTGATTGCCGAGCCGCGCATGAACGAGGGCTTGCGAATCATCAACGTGCCCGCCGGTCAAAGCATCGTGGCGGGCCCTCAGGAGGACGTTCGGTCAGCGACGATCAGCCCCGATGGTCGGTGGGCCATCGCGTGCAGCCATCAAGGTGGATCGATCTCGGTCTACGAGGCGGCGACGGGGAACAAGGTGGCGCGCCTGTTCGATGACGGCGGCCGGGCCTGGTTCAGCCCGAACACCAAGGGCCCGCGGAGCGTGGCGATCTCCACGAATTTCGGCAGTGTTCGCCTATTCGAGGTTGGAACCTGGAAGGAACGCTGGCGGACCGAAGGACGGCACTGCGCGTTCGATCCGACCGGGCAACTCCTGGCTGTCGGCAGCGAGATCGGGGCGATCCGACTTCTCGCCGTGGCGGAGAACGGGCGTGAAGTCGCACGACTGGAGACGCTGGAACAAACGCGCCTGCATCCCGAGGGCTTCGACGCGGACGGCGGCCGACTGATCGCCACCGGCTTCGACAATCGGCAACTGTTTGTTTGGGACTTGCGGCAACTTCGCAGTCTCCTGAAGGCCGAGGACAACGACTGGGAATGGCCGGAACTGCCGCCCGCGGATCGCCCGACCGCCCCGACCAAGATCGAGGTCATCGCCGTTGGCCGGGCGGAACGCCTGGTCTCCGAGGCGATCGCCGCGACGCGGGCCAGCGACCCGGAGACCGCCATCGAACGGATCGGCCACTTGCGCCAACTCGATCCGGACGACCCCTACGTGGCCACGAAATTGGCCGAACTGATGATTCAGGGCCCGTCCGCTTCGTTCGACCCGAAGTCGGCCGCCAAGTTCGCGCAACGTGCCGTCGACCGACGGCCCGACTACCCCCAGGCCCTCGCGACGCTCGGCGTCGCCCAATATCACCTGGGCCGCTATCGCGAATCGATCGCCAACATCGAGCGGGCCCGTCAGATCGATGCTCGCGTCTGCCGAGTCCACGTCTGGGCGGCCCTGGCCCGAGCCCAACTGTCGATCGGCGACCTGCGCGGAGCGGTGTACTCCGGAAGCGAAACGGTGAAGGCCTGGATTCGCCAGATTCAGATGACGATCGAACCACCGGTCAAGAAATAGGCTCCTCCACCCCGATTCCCGGAGACGCGATGCGGCTCGCTTCGATTCTTTGCGCACTCGCACTGTGCGGCCCGGCGCTTGCCCAGAAGGACACATTGCCGAAGGCCATCGACGCTCGGGCGGCCGAGTCGTGGAACTTGGCTCGGCAAATTTGGGACTGGGCCGAGCCGGGGTATCTCGAAAAGCAATCGTCCAAACTGCTGGCGGACACCTTGGAGAAGGCTGGATTCAAGGTGACGCGCGGGGTGGCGAAGATTCCGACGGCGTTCATCGCCGAATATGGCTCGGGTGGGCCGATCATCGGCGTGCTCGGCGAATACGACGCCTTGCCCGAACTGAGCCAGGAAGCCGTCCCGGTTCGGCAATCGCGCGTCGGCGGAACGGGGTACGGTCAGGCGTGTGGGCACCATCTGTTCGGGGTCGCGGCCCTCACGGCGAGCGTGGCGATCGCCGAGCAAATCAAGGCGGGAACGATCAAGGGCACGATTCGCTTCTACGGTTGCCCGGCCGAGGAAGGCGGCGCGGCCAAGGCGTTCCTGGTTCGCGCGGGACTGTTCAAGGATTGTGCCGCCGTCTTGCACTGGCACCCGAGTAGCCGCAACACGGCCGGCGATTCGTCGTGCTTGGCCCGTATCGCGGTCAAGTTCCGCTTCCACGGCAAGGCGGCCCACGCGGCCGGCTCGCCGGAGAAAGGCCGCTCCGCCCTCGATGGCCTCGTGCTCGCGATGCACGCGGTCGAATTGCTTCGCGAACATACCCCGGACGGCACGCGACTCCATCACACCGTCACGTCCGGCGGCGGGGCGGCGAACGTCGTCCCCGAGTTCGCCGAAGGCTTCTTCTATGTGCGCCATCCGAAGTCCGAGATCGTCGCCGAACTGTTTCCGCGCTTGCTGAAGTGCGCCGAAGGCGGCGCGCTCGCCACCGAGACGAAGCTCGAAGTCGTCAACCTCGGCGGCACGGTCGAACTGTTGCCGAACGACGTGATGGCGAAAATCGCCCGCGACAATCTCGTCAAATTGAACAACTTGACCTACGACGCCGCCGAGACGAAGTTCGCGATCCGGCTCCGCGAATCGTTCGCGGACAAGCCCCCGCCCATTGAGGACATCGGCAAGGTGTTCGACACCACGGGCAAGACGATCATGGGTTCGACGGACGTCGGCGACGTGTCGTGGGTCGTGCCGACGACCGGATTCACGACGTCATGCTGGGTACCGGGTACGCCGGCCCATTCGTGGCAGGCGGTCGCGTGCGGCGGCACGACGATCGGCAAGAAGGGCATGGAACTCGCCGCGAAGACGTTGGCCGCGACGGCCTGGGACTTGTTCGCGAAACCCGACGTGTTGAAGGAAGCGAAAGCCGAATTCGACCGCCGCCTCGCTGGCCGACCGTACAAGCCGCTCCTGCAACCCGATCAGGCCCCGCCGCTCGATTATCGCCTGTCGGGCCGAAAGGCGTTGGCCGAATGAAGGTGCCGGGCAGTTCGATCCTCACACGGTCGCCGGTTCGATGCGGCAACGGATGGGGCCGAGGTTGCGGCCGTCTTGCCAGTGTTTCTCGTGGAACGTTCGCAACTGTTCGAGCTTCAACTCGGCGACTTCCTTCGAGCCGGTCCACACGACGGCCTCGCCGTGTTCTTCCGCGTGATGCATGTATCGGATCGCGGCCGGCTCGTCGAAGCCGAACACCTTGCGCAAGACGAGGATGACGAACAATTGCGAATGATCGTCGTCGTTTTCGATCAGCACGTGGTACGGCGGCAGGAGCCTCGTCCGTGTCTCGGTGTCCGGTTCGAGGACCGGGGTTTCGACGGCCATGTTCGGCCCCCTATTTCATCGGAACGGACCCGCGCCGTTTCTGGAACGGCTCGCTCGCCACGACACCCAGGATCAGGGCCGAGAAGCGATCGTCGCCCTTCTTCAGGGCCGCGACCACATCGTCGACCGAACAGGTGTCGTAGTACTCGAGGCCGCGACCCAGGGCGTACGTCAACATCTTCTCCGCTAAATTGCGGCGGAACAAGTCCGATTTCTGAACCAACACTTTTCGAAGCTCCGCCGGGCCGCCAAACGTCGATCCGTCCGGCAGCACGCCGCTCGCGTCGATCTTGAACGAACCGTCCATCGTGCGATACGCCCCGATCGCGTCGAAGTTCTCGAGGCCGAACCCGAGGGGGTCGAGTTTCGCATGGCACGTGGCGCAATTCGGATTGCTCCGGTGTTTCTCCATCCGCTGGCGCACCGAGCCGGACAGCACGGCCTTCGAGTCTTCTTCCAGGTCCGGCACACCTTCGGGGGCAAGCAGGGGTGGCGAGCCGAGGATCGTTTCGAGCAGCCACTTGCCGCGCTTCACGGGCGAGGTTCGCGTCGGGTTCGATGTGACGGTCAGGACGCTCGCGTGCGTCACGATGCCGCCGCGATCCTTGTTGGCGAACGCGACCTTGCGAAACTCCGGCCCCTTCACGCCCGATAGGCCGTAGTGCTTCGCCAATCGATCGTTCGCGAAAGTGTAGTCCGAGTCCAGGAACTCGAGCACACTGCGGTCGGCCCGCATCACGTGATCGAAGTAGAGTTCGGTCTCGCGGATCATGGCCGATCGGAGTGCGGTGTCGAACGAACCGAACGTGCCCTTGTCGGGAGTGTGTGTCGCGAGCGACCGCAACATCAGCCACTGGCCGGCGAAGCTCTCGGAGAACGCGGCCGACTTCGGGTCCTTCAACATTCGCCGAACCTGGGCTTCGAGAATCGCCGGCTGGCGTAGCTCCCCCGAGTCGGCGAGGCGGGCCAGTTCCGCATCGGGCAAGCTCGACCACAGAAAGTACGAGAGCCGTGTGGCCAGTTCGTGTGGCGCGACTGGATGGACGACCTCGGGGTTGTTCGGGTCCGCGTCGCGTTCGATCCGGAACAGGAAGTGAGGCGAGACCAGAACCGCCTTCAACGCGTGCTTGATCGACGCTTCGAACGGTTCCTTCGCCGACTCGGCGAAACGGAACAACTTTAGTAAGCGCTCGATTTCGTCGGGCTTTACTTGCCGGCGATAGGCCCGGGTCGCGAACGCCGTCAGGATCATTCGAGCCGAGTCTGGGTCGGTCGGCGTGGCGATGAGGATGCGCTTGTGCGATTCCGGGAGCGGCGGGATCACGGGGTTGAACGGCCCCTCGATCTCCATGATCTCGAGGTACAAATTGCGGTCGCGCTTCTTTGGGTCGTCGGCTTTCTTGTCCTCGAAATCGTTTGTAAACGCGAAAGAGAGGTCGTGTCGCCCCGCCTTGACCGTATGCCGAAGCTCGTAGATTTCCGGCTTGGTAGCGACGGCACCAACGTCGAAGGTCTTGAGCGGTTTCTTGTCGAACTCGACCGCAAGCTTCGGCAGCTCGGTGCCCGCCTGATCGCCGTAGGCCCGCGCCCGAATCAGGTACTCGCCTTCGTGCGGGAAATCAAAGCCGAATCGGGCCGCCCCGTTTTGCGTCAGCGCGATCCGCTTCTCCTGGATCGAAAGCGGGCCCAGGGTCGAACGCACGTTCTGCGGTTTGAAGCCCGTCTTCGACGAAACGATTTGTTTTGGAATGACGATGGCCGCGTCGAGCACGCGCTCGGCGGCGGTCAAATACTTTTCGAACAGCAGCGGCGGTAGCGACAGGACATCGCCAATGTTGTCGAACCCGTAGCCGACGTCGTCGGCCGGGAACGCGTCGGCGGGCTTGAGGTCGACGCCGACCAGATCGCGGATCGTGTTGTTGTACTCGACGCGGTTGAGCCGCCGGATCGTGGGCCGACCAGGATCGCGGGCCTGCGTGCAATCGACCTTGATCGCCACCGAATCGATCCAGGCGACGATCGCCTTGCGTTCGGCCTCGGTCGGCTGCGGCTTGCCCTTGGGGGGCATCTGTCTGTTCTCGACCAATTCCTTGACGCTGTCCCAAAGATCGCGAGCCTTGCGGGCGTCGGCCGTCGTCTTGAATGCCTCGAGTGTGAGCCCCCCGGACCGCTTCTTGTCGCTGTGGCATGCGACGCAGAATTTCTGGAGAGTCGGGCGGATGGTCTCGGCGAAGGGGTCGGCTGCATCCGAGTTTGGAGTGAGGACTGCTACGACCAGGAACGTCGCATATTTTTGGCGGAGTCGCATGGAGTTGAATCCAAATTAGGTTCAGCCAGTCTACCGATTCGGAGAGTGGCAAGTTGATGTGAGCGTGGGTCGGGCCTGGCGACCGGCCAGTTGGCGGAGACGGTGCCGCTCGAATCGTTGACGCCGTCCGGCGAGACGAGTTCCGGCCAGCCGGTCGACCGGTTCACGAGCGCGTCGAACTGGCTTCGGAGCGGCTCGACCCGGTCCGGCGTCGATTGGCTCCGACAGGCTTTCAAGTCGTTGTAAAGCTGCCAGACCGCCGCCTTCACGGCCCTTTGTCACCGGATCGTAAGCCATCGAACAGCCGTGTTGACGCGGAGGTTCCAGACAAACAGCGGCTCAGACAACACCAAAGTCGAGTCGGGACCCGGCACGGGCGAGTAGAACTCGGCCTGGGCCCGGTAACATTCGCAAGCGGCGCGTTCGAGGCGCGGGCGGTCGGCGATGCGAATCACGCCACGGCGATACGTGATCAGGCCTTCCGCTTGAAGGGCCCCGGCGACGTTCGAGACGGTCGGCCGGTGAACGCCGAGCATGTTCGCCAGCGATTCCTGGGTGAACGCGAACTCGTCGCGGCCCAGACGGTCGCCGGCCATGAGCAGCCACCGGGCCGCGCGTCGATTGACGGGGTGTAGCGCGTTGCAGGCCGTCAGTTGATGACCGAGTCGGCACGCGAACGCCGAGTACCGATTCGTGGCGAGCCGAATCGACGGCGACGCTTCGCGCAGCTTGTACAGATCGACCATGCGAATTCGCCGAGCCGAGCCAGCCACCTGGCAGACCGTCTGCACCGGGCTGAAATCGAGCCCGAGCGCGCCGACCATGCCTTCCCGCCCGACCGACAGCGCCTCGACGACCCGGCCATCCACCATCAGGATTTCGAGGGACGCGAGCGCCGTCGTTGGAAGATCGGCGGGTTCTGGACTTGCCTTGATTCGATCTTGCGGTGCTGGTCCGAGTTCAGGTGCAGCGCACGCGGGTCGAGTCGATGGCAATGGGTGGTGCGCCGTGCGGACGCATCAAGCGTCGGCCCATAAGCTACGCATTTGACGTCCGAGCGCGAGGCTGCCATGAAAGTCGGGCTGGTCGGGTATGCCGGGTCGGGCAAGAGCACCGTCTTCCAGTGGCTCACGGGCGAGGCACCGGACCCGGCCAAGGTGCAACAGGGCCAGGTCGGCATGGCCAATGTGCCAGACGAGCGTCTCGACAAAATGTCCCTGCACTTCAAGCCGAAGAAGGGAACCAAGCACGCGGCCATCGCGTTTCTCGATACCCCCGGCCTGATGCGCGACGAACGCAAGGACAATCCGCGCCGGCTCGGCATCCTCCGCGAAGCCAACGGCCTGCTCGTCGTCCTCGATGGCTATGCCGCGACCGACCTGGCCGATCAACTCACCCGGTTCCGCGAGGAACTGATTTTCGCCGACCTCGAAATCGTCTCGAACCGCGTCGACAAGCTTACTTCGCAACTGAAGCGCACGAAGCCCGCCAAGGAGCGCGAGGCCGACCTGCTCGAATTGGAGATGGTCAAGAAAATCCAGGCGACGCTCGAAGCGAACCAGTCGCCGAGGACTTTGTCGCTTCGCTCGGAAGAAGAGAAACTAATTCGCAGTTTCCAGCTTCTGACGCTCAAGCCGGAGATGGTGTTCGTCAACCGCGGTGAAGGCAGTGCTTCGTTGCCGGACGACTTACTGAAGCTCTCGCCGACGGCCGTGGGCGCGCCGGTGAAGTTGGAACGTGAGTTGGAGGAACTCGACGAGGAGAGTCGGGCGGTGTTCGCGGCCGAGTTGGGCATCAGCGGTTCGAGCCGGGGCCAGGCGATTCAAGACATCTTCCACGGCATGGGTCGCATCGTATTCTTCACGGTCGGCGACGATGAGTGCCGGGCCTGGGCGATC
>JANLUE010001217.1:0-1294 GCA_031363325.1 Gemmataceae bacterium | reverse complement strand
GTCTTGATCTGGCCCGCATTCGTGGCAACGGCGATGTCCGAGATCGTCACGTCCTCGGTCTCACCGCTCCGGTGGCTGATGATCGTCGTAAATCGGTTCCGCTTCGCCAGTTCGATCGAGTCGAGCGTTTCGGTCATGGTGCCGATCTGGTTCACCTTCACGAGGATGCTATTGCCGCAATTCTCCTTGATGCCCAGTTGGAGGAGTTCGACGTAGGTCACGAACAAGTCGTCGCCAACGAGTTGAATCTTGCCGCCGAGTTCGACGGTCAGCTTCTTCCAGCCCGCCCAATCGTCTTCGGATAAACCGTCTTCGATCGAACGGATCGGCCACTTGGCGCACAGGCCTTTCCAGAAGGCGATCATCTCGTCGGACGAAATGATCTTGCCCGGCTCGCTCTTGAAGAAACAGTAGCCTTCCTTGCCCTTGTGCTTCGCTTCCTCGAAGAGTTCGGTGCAGGCGGCGTCCATCGCGAAGACGACCTGTTCGCCGAGCTTGTAGCCGGCCTTCTCGATCGCGGTCGCGATTGTAGCCAGCGCGTCGTCGGCGCTGGCGATGTTCGGGGCAAAGCCCCCCTCATCGCCGACGGCTGTGTTCAGACCCTTGTCGTGAAGCACCTTCTTCAAGCTGTGGAAAACCTCAGCTCCCATGCGCAAGCCTTCGCGGAACGACTTCGCCGCGATCGGCATGATCATGAATTCCTGGAAGTCGACTGTGTTGTCCGCGTGCTTGCCGCCGTTCAGGATGTTCATCAACGGGATGGGCAGAACCTTGGCGTTCGTGCCGCCGAGGTAGCGGTAGAGCGGTAGGCCCGCAACCTTGGCGGCCGCCTGGGCGACGGCCATCGACGCACCGAGGATCGCGTTCGCGCCGAGCTTCGCTTTGTTCGGCGTGCCATCGGCCTCGATCATCGCGCGATCGATGCCGACCTGATCGAACGGGTCGCGGCCATTGATCGCCGGGGCAATGAACTTGCCAACGTTCTCGACGGCCTTCAGCGTGCCCTTGCCCAGATACCGCTTCTTGTCGTTGTCCCGAAGTTCGACCGCTTCGTGCGCCCCGGTGCTCGCTCCGCTCGGGACGGCGGCCCGGCCAATCGTGCCGCCGGCCAGAACGACTTCAACCTCGACGGTCGGGTTGCCGCGGCTATCGAGGATTTCGCGGGCGCGAACGGTGCGGATCGTGGCGTTGGACATAGTTCCGTGGTGAAGGGGGTAAGGTTTACGGTGTAGGGTATTGGGTTTGGCGAGGTCAGAAAGGAAAAGCAAGGGGCCCCGGCGGGTGGGCGGCAAGC
>JANLUE010001212.1:0-1647 GCA_031363325.1 Gemmataceae bacterium | reverse complement strand
CACCGTACACCCCAGGCGATGAACTACTCGCGACGTTCGGCACGAAGGACAAACTGCGGATCGACGGGAAGTACTACTCGGACAAGTCGCCGGTCCCGGCCGTACTAATGGCTTGTCCGTATCAAGTGTGGCGCTGGCTCGGCTTGCCGAGCGCGGCCGAGCGGCCGGATCCTTTCGCCAGATTGCTCAATGTGTTGTTTGGGGCCGGGCCCTATGTGTTCGCGGTCTGGGCGCTGACTCGGATCGTCCGATTCGTCGGCGTGCCCGGGCGCTGGGGCATCGCCCTGGTGGCGAGTTTCGCGATCAGCTTGGCGTTGCCGTACGCGGCCCACGCGAACAATCACATCCTGTTGCTGGCGATCGCGGCAGGCATATGCGAAGTGGCTACGCGCCCAGGACCAACGCGGCCAGGCCGTGCGGCGTACCTCGGCGCACTGGCCGGACTGGGATACGCAACGGACCTGGGGGCCGGCCCGCCCCTGCTCCTCGCGATGTTTTGGTTAGTGCTGTGGAAAACTTTTCGAGACCTGCCCCCTCTCACCGACCCGGAGAGCGGGGAGCCCGATCGACGCACTTGGAACGCGCTCGCCTACGCACTCGCGGCCCTGCCGTTCGTCGTCGGCAATCACGCGTTGAACTACGCGATTGGCGGCACGTTCACGCCGGCGAACGCGAACGCCGAGTACCTCGATTGGCCCGGCTCGCCGTTCACCGGCAAGGAACGCACTGGGGGGTGGCATCATCAATCGCTTGGGCTGGCGGGCCTGTACGCGCTCGACTTGCTATTCGGCAAGAAGGGCATCTTGCTCTACGCGCCGCCACTTTTGCTGGTGTTGTTTGGGATGTGGCGATTGACCCGCAAGCGACCGGAACGGCCAATCCTTGTCGCAATGGCCGTTTGGGTTCTGGCCGCGTGGTTGCTCTACGCGGCCACGTCGCGCAACTTGTCCGGTGCGTGCCTCTCGATCCGCTGGTTCGTGCCGTTCCTCGCACCGGGATACCTGGCGCTCGCGGTGTTGCTTCGCGACTACCCCCGGTGGCGAACCGACTTCGCCATACTCGCGATCGGCGGGGCATTGATGGTGCCCGAATTCGACTGGCGTGGACCTTGGAGCGGCAAGATGCCGATCACCTTCTGGCCGGCGATCGGGCTAACGCTTTTGGTGTGGGGGATCGTCGCGGGCCGGCGTTTTCTGCGGCCCAGTTAGCGCCTCAAGGTTTTCCGATCGCCCAGGCCGGCGCGACGACCTGGCCGTTCGCCGCCAACGCTCGCGCGCTCACCTGGAGCACTCGCAAGAATCCTTCCGAGTCGGCGTGGTTGAACTCGCCGATCGCCTCCATCGAGGCGTTGCTCTCCGAATACATCTGGTGCGGCACATCCGTCGCCGCCGCGAAATACGCGTTGCCCTTGTACAGGTTCAGCGCGATCGTGCCGGTCGCTAAATCGTTGATCGGTGCCAGGGCCTGGCGGGCCATGTGGCTCGCGAGGTCGAAGCCGTAGCCCTGGTAGATTTGCTTCGAGAGGAACGGCGCGATCTGGTCGAACAGTTCGCGCGAGCGGCGATCGAGCACGAGTTGCAACAGATACGCGTAGGCGCTGCCGAGCAATTCCATTCCGGGAGCTTCGTACACGCCCCGCGACTTCAC
>JANLUE010001193.1:0-3039 GCA_031363325.1 Gemmataceae bacterium | reverse complement strand
TCTTCGCCGCCCGCGCGTTCGCGATCATGCCTTCGAGCAGAAACGCATGATGCCGAACCGAGGCCCAGGGATAGTCGAGCCGCAACCCCTCGTACACGACGAGTGGCTTGTCCCACGCCTTCGCCGCCGCGATCGCGTAGTCGAGGGCGTGGTTCCGATCGAAGCGCCGATACGCCTGCATCCAGTACAGCACGTAGACGCGTTCGCGGTCCGGCGACCGATCGTTGGCCTGACGGACCCGAGTCGAGTTGAAGGTTGGCATCGAGCGAATTGGTAGACGCGCGCGGAGCGGCCCGCCACTACAACGGTAAGCATGCCCGATTTCTCTCGACGCGTCCGCGTCCCCGAATTGATGGACGATCCGGCCCTCGACGCGGCCGCCCATGCCCGGGCGCTCGCGGGGCTGCGCCGAATCAACGCCCTCAGTCGAAGCGATAGCTTGCTGTGGCCAGAGCTCCGCTCGCAAGCGCTATCGCTCGGTCGGCCGATCCGCGTGCTCGACGTGGCCACCGGTTCGGGCGACGTGCCGATTCGGCTGGCGAAGCGCTTTCGCCGGGCCGGGCTCGCGGCGGAACTCGCCGGTTGCGATGTTAGCCCCGTCGCCGTCGCCGAGGCGCGAAGGCGGGCCAAAGGGGCCGTCGAGTTCTTCGAGCACGACGTGCTCGCCAAGCCACTGCCGACCGGATTCGATGCCGTCACCTGTTCGCTGTTCTTGCACCATCTGGACGACCAGGACGCGACGATTTTGCTGCGTCGAATGGCTGAGGCGGCCGGTCGGGTCGTGCTCGTCAACGATCTGCGGCGTTGTCGAATGGGCTGGTTGGCCGCCTGGATCGGCACGCGACTGCTGACGCGTTCGCCGGTGGTTCACTACGACGGCCCCGTCTCCGTTTCCGGGGCCTACACTCCGAGCGAAGCGTTAGGCATCGCGAACGCAGCCGGACTGGACGGGGCGGAAGTGGCCCACCGTTGGCCGTGGCGATTTCTGCTGAAGTGGCGACGAACAAAGTCGAGTCAATTCTTGGACTGAGAGCGTGTGAAACATCGCGCCGGGTTGTGCGGATGAGCTAGACTAAGACGAGCGATTCCGGTCTTGAGTTACCCGATGTGGAACAACGCCCCAATGCGCGCCGGTGGGGCAAGTCGCGATTGCGGAAATCTCATCGACGGGCCAACGAACGACTGAGAAACCGATTCCCGGAGTTCCCTCATGTACAGCGCTTTGCTCGGCCTCGCCTTCGCGGTCGGTGCCCCGACGACGAAGGACAAAGACAAGCCGGCCGCCAAGATCGACGGCTCGTGGGTCATCGACATGGTCGAGGGCAAAGACGCCAACGACTTGCCGAAGGGCGTGCTCACGATGACCTTCGCCGAAGGGAAGGTCACCATTAAGATGGACGGGAAGGCGGACCCCGGCGAGAAGGCCGACTTCACGGTCGATGCGAGCAAGAAGCCCGCCCACATCGACATCAAGCCGGCGGGTGCCCCGCCTGAACTCGTGATACGGGGCATCTACGAAATCGATGGCGACACGCTCAAGATTTGTTTCGCCAAGAAGGGCGATCGGCCGACCGAGTTCCGGGCCGACGGGGAAAAGGGCGCTTCGTTTCTCAAGCTCAAGCGACTCAAAGAAGACAAGTAACCGGAGTCATCCATGTATGCCGCACTGTTGATCGGACTGGGCCTGACCGTCGCGGCCCCGGCCCCGAAGGACAAAGACAAACCGACCCCGAAGCTGGAAGGCACGTGGGTCCTCGACAAAATCGAGGGCAAGGATGGCAAGGACGCCAACGACGCCCCGCCGGGCCAGCTCACAATGACCTTCGCCGATGGGAAGGTGGCGATCAAGGAAGGCGGCCGGAGGGACCGCACCGAGGACGCCGAATTCACGATCGACGCGACCAAGAAGCCGGCCCACATTGACATCAAACCGGCCAAGGGCGCGAAAGATGTCGTCGTCCGGGGCATCTACGAGTTCGAGGGCGAGGTCTTGAAGATCTGCTTCACCGAACGCGGCGATCGCCCGACCGCCTTCAAGGCCGACGCCGAAAAGCGCATCGTGTTGTTGCTGTTGAAGCGTCAGAAAGACGAGAAGTAATCATTTCCCGAAGCCTTCGCGTTGAGTCAGCGGCTCGAACCCGGAAGGTGGCGGCAGAACTCCGATTCTGCCGGGAAGGACAGGAGGCTTGACCTGTGTCGGTAGGTCGGATCCGGGGTTTCCGCTCCTTGTCCCGGCAGAATTGGAGTTCTGCCGCCACCTTCCGACTTCGAGCCCGTCTCACAACGCGAAGCCTTCTGTCTGGCCCGGCAGAATCGGAGTTCTGCCGCCACCTTCCGGGTTCGAGCCCTTCTTACAAAGCGAAGCCTTCTGTCTGGCCCGGCAGAATCGGAGTTCTGCCGCCACGTTTCGGGTTCGAGCCCCTCACACAACACGAAGCCTTCTGTCTGGCCCGGCAGAATCGGAGTTCTGCCGCCACCTTCCGGGTTCGAGCCCTTCTTACAAAGCGAAGCCTTCTGTCTGGCCCGGCAGAATCGGAGTTCTGCCGCCACCTTCCGGGTTCGAGCCCCTCACACTACGCGAAGCCATCGGGGTGCGACTGGTGCCACGCCCAGGCGGTCGCGATGATTTCGTCGAGCTCCAAATACTTCGGCTTCCAGCCGAGTTCGCGCATCGCCTTGGCCGGCGCGGCGACGAGCTCGGCGGGGTCGCCCGGTCGACGCGGGCCTTCCTTGACGGGAACCTTCAAGCCCGTCGCTTGTTCCACGGCGCGGATCACTTCGCGCACGCTGTACCCCCGCCCGATCCCCAGGTTGTACGCCCGGCACTCGCCGGGCACCGACTTCTCGAGCGCCAGCGCGTGCGCCGATCCCAGATCGCCGACGTGGATGTAGTCGCGGATACACGTGCCATCGGGCGTCGGGTAGTCGGTCCCGAAGACTTCGACGTGGGGGCGCTTCTTCAGCGCCGCCTGGAACACCAATGGAATGAGGTGTGTCTCCGGGTTGTGATCCTCGCCGATCGTCCCGTCCGAGGCGGCA
>JANLUE010001174.1:0-6246 GCA_031363325.1 Gemmataceae bacterium | reverse complement strand
CCTGGGCTGAACAATCTCAGGCCGTTGGCCTGAAGACTTGTAGAGGCCGATGGCTAAAGATTGAATGCTCGTGGTTTTCAGGCCAACGGCCTGAGATTGTTCAGCCCAGGGCAAGATGGCGAAGCCATCGCCGCCCTGGGTCAGCGGCCTTGGCAATGCTTGATTGACCCCGGAAGGAACAACCCCATGCCGTGGCTTCGATCGCTGTTGTTCCTCGGGCTAATCGGCGGCGGGCTCGTCGCCCTGGGCGCGAACATTCTGCCGCCACGCAAACCGAATCGACTCGACGCCTATCATTCGCACGCCGACAAGGACGTCAGCCTCAATGCGACGATCGAACAGGTTGACGCCTCGTTCCAGCAAAGTTGGGCCTCCGAGGGGATCAAACCGACGACATCGGCATCTGACCTACAGATCGCTCGGCGATTGTCGCTCGGACTGATGGGCACGGTGCCCTCGCTCGAAGAGATTCGCCAGTTTGAAAAGCTACCCCCCGACCAGCGCTTGCCCTGGTTCATCGACCACGTCCTCGATGATCAACGCTTCCACGACTACTTCGCCGAGCGCCTGGCGCGAACGTACGTCGGCACCGAGGATGGGCCGTTCCTGCTGTTCCGCCGTCGTCGCTTCGTGTCGTGGCTCAGCGAACAGGTCGCGTCGAACAAACCGTACGATGCACTGGTCCGCGAACTGATCGCGAGCGACGGAGTGTGGGTCGATCGGCCGGCCGCCAACTTCATCACGGTGACCGCCCAACAAGACAAAGGGAACAAGCCGGACCCGATTCGCCTTGCCGGCCGAACCACGCGAGCGTTCCTCGGCCTGCGGCTCGATTGCGCCCAGTGCCACAACCATCCGTTCGCCCCGTGGAAGCAGACGGACTTCCAGGGCTTCGCCGCGTTCTTCGGGCAGAGCGAGTTGACGTTGCGAGGCGTTCAGGAAGGCACGGACGAGTACGAAGTTGAAGACAAGAAGAAGGAACTGTCGTACATCGTCGCCCCGAAGGTGCCGTTCGGCGAAAACCTGGTACCGCGCGAGGGCAGTCGCCGCGAGCGACTCGCCGCCTGGGTCACGAACCCGGGGAACCCGTACTTCGCGAAGGCGACGGTCAACCGTGTTTGGGCCCTGTTGACCGGCCGGCCGCTCGTCGAACCGGTCGACAATCTCGAGTCCGAAGTACAGCCCCCGGCCGCGCTGAAGATCCTGGCCGACGATTTCGCCGCGCACGGCCACGACCTGCGTCGTCTCATCCGAATCATCGCCCGGACGCAAGTGTTTCGTCTCGATAGCGCCTCGACGCACGACGTTGGCGAAACCGAAGAACGCCTGTGGGCCGTCTACCCGCTCACGCGGTTGCGGCCCGAACAGGTCGCTGGCAGCGTGATTCAGACGGCCGTCGTCTCCACCGTCAACGCGGAATCGCACATCGCCAATCGCCTGATTCGCTACACGCAGCTCCGGGGCTTCGTCGAACGATATGGCGACACCGGCGAGGATGAATTCGACGGTCGGGGCGGCACCATTCCGCAACGACTGTTGCTGATGAACGGCGAACTGGTCCGCGAACGCATCAAGGAAGGGCCATTCAACATTTCGACGCGGATCGTCTGGCTGGCCCCGGACGACCCGAAGGCCATCGAAGTCGCGTACCTCGTGGCGCTGTCACGTCGGCCCACACCCGAGGAAGCGGAACACTTCCACGCCTTCCTCGCCGACCGATCCGAGAGCAAGCCGAACCGAATCGAAGATGTCTTTTGGGCACTCATCAACTCGACGGAGTTCTCATGGAACCATTGAACCGCCGCGGCTTCCTTCGCTCCGCCGGGCTGAGTGCCGCCGCCACGTGGCTGACGCCGATCGGGCATCTGCTCGCGCGCGACGCCGAACGCAAGAAAGACGGGCCGGCCACGAGCGTCATCGTCCTCTGGATGGACGGCGGGCCGAGCCAGCTCGAGACGTTCGACCCGCATCCGGGCACGTCGATCGGCGGCGATGCGACCGCGATCAAGACGGCCGCCAAGGGCATCGAAATCGCCAGTGGGTTCGGTCGATTGGCTGAGGAAATGGGCGACGTGGCCGTGATCCGTTCGATCGTCAGCAAGGAAGGCGATCACGAACGCGGTGCGTACACGATGAAAACCGGCTTCCGCCCAGACCCGACCGTCATTCACCCCGCGATCGGGGCGATCGTTTGCCATGAACTCCCCGCCGCCGGGACCGATATCCCACGGCACGTCAGCATCCTTCCCGGCGCGTGGCCGACGCGCGGCGGCTACCTCGGCGATCGCTTCGATGCCTTCCGAATGGACGACCCGGCCGGCCCGGTGCCGGACACGCAATCGTTCCTACCGAAGGAGCGCGACGAGCAACGATTGAAGAACCTCGACGTGGTCGAGGGGGCCTTTGCGCGTGGTCGGGCCCGGCGCGTCGAATCGACCGGCCATCGCGCGACCGTCGCGAACGCCCGCACCATGATGAGTTCGGAGCAACTGAAGGCGTTCGACGTTTCGAAGGAGACGGCCGCCGTTCGCAAGAGCTACGGCGAGACTCCGTTTGGCCGTGGTTGTCTGGCCGCCCGTCGCTTGATCGAAGTCGGCGTCCGTTGCGTCGAAGTGACGTTGAGCGGCTGGGACACCCACGTGAACAATCAGGGCCTGGTGGCCGACCGCCTCAAGATTCTCGACCCCGCCTTCGCCGCGTTGGTCAAGGACCTGCGCGAGCGGAAGCTCCTGGACAAGACGCTCGTCCTCTGGGCCGGCGAATTTGGTCGGACGCCGAAGATCAACCCGGCCGGCGGCCGCGACCACTGGCCGACTGGATTCAGCGTCGCCCTGGCGGGCGGTGGAGTTCGCGGCGGAGCCCTCGTCGGCTCGACCGACCCAACCGGCAGCGACAAGCCGACCGACCCCGTGACGGTCGCCGACCTGCACGCCACGGTCCTCTCGGCCGTCGGAATCGAGTTCGCGAAAGTGAACCAAACGCCGATTGGGCGCACGGTGAAGTTTTCGGAAGGCCGACCGGTGGAGGGGGTATTAGCGGAGCGAGGGTAGACTCCGAGCTCCGCTAGCAACAACCGATGCGGCCCTTGAAGGCCGCCCGACTCGTTACGATCACTTCCTTAAGGCGATGACGAGATCACCTTGATCTCGAACACCAGGTCCGAGTTGGCCGGGATCGACGGCGGTTGGCCCGCGGCCCCGTAGGCCAGAGCCGACGGGATGTAGAGTCGACGAATGCCGCCGGCCTTCATGCCGGGGATGCCTTGTTGCCAGCCCTGGATCAGGCCGTCGAGGTCGAATTCGATCGGCGTCTGGGGGCTACGCCGCGAATCGAACTTCGTGCCGTTGAGCAGCCAGCCGGTGTAGTAAATCTTGATCTTCGAGCCGGCCGCGACGACCGGGCCCGTCCCGGTGCGGATGTCCCAAATCTTCAGGCCGTTCCCCTGATCGACGAATCGCGGATCGGTGATGCTCGGCAAGGTGTTCGTCATGCCCGAATCGTTCGGGCCGGTTGGGGTCGGCGTCGGCGTCGGGTTGAAGTTCGTGCCGACCCGGCCACCGAGGTTGCGCGCGAGTTGTTCGTTCACCTGGAGCTGGAACAGCAAGCCGCCCAACTTCTGCATCGTGTTGCCATAGACCTTCCACAACGCCGGGTTCGCGGCGATCTGCTTGCCGAGACTATCGCGCATCGCCCGGACTTTCTGGGCGGCGGCCTGACTTTGCGTGACGATCGTGGCCATCGAATCGCGGACGGCCGGGGCGACCTTTACGGTGGTGAACGAGGTGTCCTGGTTCGTGCCGACGATGTACTGGGCGACGTTCTTGAGCAGCCCCTCGCTTGCGCCGGCGTTGGCGATTCCGAGTTGCCAGTTCGCGGCCGGCGTGGTGCGGTCCTCGAGCCGATCGAGCGGGCCAAATCGAAACTGCGCCATGACGAACCTCGCCGAAAGATGGAAACAACGATTCCCCAGTTTACCTCGCAAGTAAAGTCCTGTCAGCCCCACCGAATCCAGTTTGCGCCCGGCGAGAACTCCATGCGCACGTGGAGTCGAACCGGTTGTAGCGATTGGGAGGCGTGACCCGCTGTAAACGGCGGGCCTAATACGGCTTCGCCGAAACCGCCGTGAACGTCGGTCTCCTTGGTATTCGGCTCTCCGGATGGATCGTGACCAAGATCGGAAACCGGCGGACCGCCGTTCACGGCGGTCCCAGCGAAGCTGACTGAGGCCAGCCGTTTACGTCGGGTGACGCCCTCCAGGATTCATGCGGTCTACACGCTCTCCGTGCCGGTCGGTGCCTCGCGCTCGCGGACGCGCCGGATCGCTTCCTCGGCGTCCCAGCGGATCGGGTTATCCTCGAACGCGGCGGCTTGCTGGAAGTACTTTAGCGCTCGGCCCGTATCGCCCGACGCTTCATGCGCTCGGCCCAGATCGTATAGCGTTCGGGCCCCGCTCTTCTCCGAGTCGAGGAACTCTTTCAAGCACTCGATCGCCAGGTCCGGGCGGTTGTAATCGTCCAGGTACAGCCCGCCGAGTTGTCGGACCGTCCATTCGCGGGCCTCGCGTTCCTCGCCGCCGGACGCCGTCATCTCGCGAACGTCTTCGAGCAAACGCAGGCCATCGTCCTTCTCGCCGCGCCGCAACTGGCACCGGGCCATTTGCACATTGGCCATGAGGTTCTTCGGTTCGAGCACGAGCGCCAGTTTCGTCAGATGCGTCGCCCAGTCGAGCACGTCGAGATCGGTCCCGCCCGAGTCGAGCAGTTGCTTCGCCTTCTTGACGCAATACTTCACGTCGAAGAACAGACGAACGTCGTCGGCCTTCGCCTTCAATTCATCCGGCTCGATCGAATAGTAATACCGATCCTTGCGCGAGTTCAGGTCCGCGTCGGCCCCCCGGGTCAACGCGTCTTCGGTCGTCTTGAGGGCTTGCATCACCTGGCCATCGTTCTCGTACATCTGGGCCAGATTGCGAAGCGTTTCCTTGCCGCTCCCTTCGAACTGCGTGTACAGCGAATAGCTGTAGATCGCTTCCTTCCAGTCCTTGGCCGTCGCCGCTTCCTCGCCGAGCTTCTTGACGATCGCGAAGTAGATAATCTTCTGATCGGCCGCCAGGTTCGCCGCGCCAACCGCGTGGCCGAAGTCGCGGGCTCGCTTGCGATAGCGACTCGCCTCGGCGGGCTCGCCAAACTGGTCGGCCACTTCGGCGAGCTTCTGAAACAGCCCCGGCCCGCGTTCCGACTGGCCGTGCGCCGACATGCGAATCAACAACGCACCGCGTTTCCAGGTGTCCTTCTGATCGAGCATCGGCCGGCCGAGTTCCTCGGCGTAGGCGAAGCCGAAATCCGCGAGCGGCCCGCCAGCAGCGGCCGATGCGAATTCTTCCTCCGTGAGTCCATCGAACAATTCCTGCCGGAACTCGCGAATAACCTCTTCGTTTGGCGTCGCCGCGAGTTGGCGTTCGATGGCCCGCAAGGCTTCCATGCGTCGGCCCGGCAAGGTCAATTGCACGTCGCCGACTCGGCGCTTCAACTCGGGGTGCGTTCGCGTCGCGAGTTGCCAGGCGTCGAACAACACGGCGTCGCGGAATCGATCGCCCGGGGACCACGCGGTCGGGTCGAGCAAGTTGCCGAGCCGGTCGACGGCCGCGTCGAGTTGCTTGCCGTGCGTTTCGGCGACGGACCGATAGTAGTCGGTTGTCGCTTTCATCCGGGGCCATTGCTCTTCGACGAACTTGAGCAGGTCGGTCGCCTCGGCAAGCTTGGCCGTGGTTGGCGGACTCGCGAGCATGTCCGCCGCTTCGCTGACGCACAGGTTCGGGTTGAGCAAGGCCCGCGTGTCGGCATCGAGCCGATCGAGGTTGATGCCGCGATGCAAGCGGACGAGTCCATGCCGGGCGAGATGGTTCTTCGGATCGAGCGCGAGCGCCCGGTTGAAAGAAGAGAGTGCATCCTTCACGCGGCCCACCTCGGAGTGCCCATAGCCCCGCAGCGAATGCTTGAAGACCCGCAACGGTCGAAGAATGCGAATCGTGTAGACGCAGTACAAACCAACCGGCAGCAGCAAGCCGAGGGCGGGCATGCGACTCGGGAACTGCACGAGGTACATGCCGAGCCCGAGCGTGGCGCACAGGGCCGCGATCTCAACTTCCGATTCTTCGGCCATGCCGCAGAAAACGAGCAGAGAGTAGAACGGAATGCCCAGTAGGAGATGCACGCCGAGGAGTGTTCGCCGCGTCGGGTCGGCGAG
>JANLUE010001106.1:0-4624 GCA_031363325.1 Gemmataceae bacterium | reverse complement strand
CCTTGCCGCTGCGTAGCGCCTCCGCCCAGGGCAGTTCCTTGATGAGCGTGACCTGCTCGACGAGGTCGGCCATGATCTGATCGTCGGGCGGGACCGGCTGGCCGCCGCGTTCGTCGTAAAACTTGCCCCCGTTGTCGTCGGGGGGATTGTGCGAGGCCGAGACGTTCAGGCCGCCATGTGCCTTGAGCGAACGGATGACGAACGACAACTCCGGCGTGGCGAGGTAGCGCGTCGAGTCGGCCGGCAGAATATGGGCGTGAATACCGTTGGCCGCGTAGACCCGGGCGGCGAACTGCGCAAAGTCGCGGCTCGATAGGTGCAGGACCGGGTTCGGTAATTCGAGGTTGTAGACCTTGCGCTTATCTTCGAACTGGCGCACGTCGTACGCAAGGGCGACGCGGAGTTCCTTTACGCCGGGGAAGCGGGCCTTCAAGTATTCGCAGTGCCCCTGGACCGACGCGCCTTGCGTCCACAGGTTCATGCGGTTTGGCCCAATGCCAACCGCCCCGCGACGACCCCCCGTACCGAACGGCAGCACTTGGTAGAACGCGTCGAGCAAGTCGGCCCAGCGCCCGGAAGCAATCTGCCATTCGAGTTGCGGCCGATACGGCGCGAACTCCGGCCCCGTCAGCCAAGTTTGAAGGAACTCGAGCGCCCTGGCCCGATAGGCCGGATCGGCGTCAACGGTGTCGAAGCCCAGTCGCGCGGCAGCGAGGAGGTCCATGCGTGGCCCAAGGAGGAGCGGAAGGAGACTGATGGTACTTTTAGGGGCGATGGTGATCGGCTATTCCGGAGACCTTCTCGACTGCCTCTTCAAATGCGACATCATCGAGGACAATGAACATCTTGTACATTCCCGTGTTCTCGACGCGTTGGACGAGGTCGTCGTTGAATCCGACGCCTTTGTAGAACCGAATTGCGCGCTCGTTGTCCTTGTGAACAAACAGACCGAGTACGGGGTGAGTTTTCGCATCCAACCTCGCCTCGGCGATCAGATCATCCAGAATCACTGCTGAATATCGGGAATCTTTCGGCCCTGGCGGTTGGCCCCAGTAGGCCTTTTGAACGGCAAACCAAATGATTATCGAAAGCGGCAAAGTTGGGTCGTTGTTTTTGCCGGGCCAACGCCAAGTCGTTTTCGACAACGCGCCAAATCTCACGACCTCTTCTCCAAGCTTGTAAAGCCAGAGGCGGCTGGGCCGAGCCGGATCTGAAATCGAGTTGAGCGCGCTATCAATCCCAGCTCCGGACGGACCTTTCAGCCACTCCGACACTTCCTTCTCGTAGGGTTCATCACCACAGTCGAACCCCTGGACATTGGGCCATTCCGATGGCGTAAACTCGTAGCGAGCCAACTCATTCACTTTCGCCTCACGTGAAATAGCACCAACGAAATGAATTACTTGGCCAACGGACCTTTCGGCAAGAATTTGGGCGTTCGGCGATATCGCCCCGACGGCGCGTTCTTGTCCCGAGCAACGCGAAGCATCGTTTCCACGTCGCCTTCGGTAATCTCCGTGTCTCGGTGTGCGACCGGGAGAATCGGCGATGGCCTCGACTCCGGGTCCACGGAATGGTCGGTTGAACGCGGCACGTCAACCGCCGATTCCAATCGGGGAGCAATCTCCAAGTCCGTCTCATCGCAATCGATTTTCATGAGAACACCATTCCGCTCGGTCGAAGGTGGTCGTACCTCGGATATCTTAGTCGAATCCGAATCGATCTCTTCTCGTTCCTGGTGAAAATCCCGACCCCGGTCGCGCCGAATCACTCCATACCCTAAGCCGGGAGCCCGCGTACCCCGAACGCCAATGCAAAAGCCCGCCGTCGAGATCGAGCAGGTCACCAAATCGTTTGGCCCGCAGGTGGCCGTCGACGATCTGTCGCTCACCGTCCCGACCGGAAGCATCTACGGGTTCATCGGCCCGAACGGGTCCGGGAAGACCACGACGCTCCGCATGATCATGCGGATTTTCCTGCCGGACACCGGAACGGTGCGCGTGCTGGGCGACGATTCGTGGCGGGCCGTCAACGACCGCGTCAGCTATCTGCCCGAGGAACGCGGGCTGTACAAGCACATGAAGGTCCGCGAGGTCCTCAAGTTTTACGCCGAGTTGAAGGGGATGCGCGATTGCAAGTCGGCCGTCATGACCTGGCTCGAACGGATGCAACTCGCCGACGCGGCCGACAAGAAAGTCGAGGCCCTCTCGAAGGGGATGTCCCAAAAGGTTCAGTTCATCTCGGCCGTCATCTCGAGCCCGGAACTCGTGCTCCTCGACGAACCGTTTAGCGGCCTGGACCCGGTCAACGAAAACTTGTTCCGGACCGTGATTCTCGACCTGAAGCGCCAGGGCACGACGATCATTTTCTCGACGCACAACATGGCCGTCGCCGAGCAACTGTGCGACTTCATCTTCATGATCTATCGCGGCAAGAAGGTGCTCGACGGCACCCTCGACGCGATCCAGGATTCCTACGGCTTCGACACGATCCGCGTGCAACTCGATGGCGGCAGCCTGAACGGCTTGAGCGGAGTTGAGTCGGTGACGGACTTCGGCCGACATCAGGAATTGAAGCTCAACCGCGGGGCCGACTCGCAATTGGTGTTGCGCGAATTGATGCAACGTGGCCGGGTCGAGCGCTTCGAGCGAACCCGGCCCTCGCTCCACGACATCTTCGTGCGCATCGCGAACCCAACTCTCGACTCGGAATCGAGCCGAGCGGCGTAGAAGCGATCTGGGCCGGCGCGAGGCGGGTGAATTCGCCAATCTTGGTCCGGCTGCCCCCAACATCTTTCGGCAATCGCCTCGCTCGTCGACTTTGCCGATCTCGTTGCACCGTTTCGAATGGTTCGCCGATGCGTGCGGAATCTCGTGATTCGGCAAGGCCTTCCGACGTGGAGGGAGGGAACCAATCTGGGATCGCCACCCTACAATAGCGAATCCGCCCGACGTGGGCGGCATCCAACCGGTCGGGGCGAGAACCATGTCCGATCCGCTACTGACGCGGGCCAGCTTGCTCGTGCGGTTGCGGGACCCCAGGGACGCGGCCGCCTGGTCGGAGTTCGCCAAGCTTTATGCCGAAGTCGTGTACGCCTTCGCCCGCAAGCGCGGCCTGCAAGATGCGGACGCGGCCGACCTCATGCAAGAAGTGCTTCGCGCCGTTGCGGGCAACGTCGGGCGACTGAATTACGATCGTTCGTTGGGAACGTTTCGCGGTTGGTTGTACACGATCGCCCGGAACAAGATCAACACGTTCCTCGAAGCCCGGCAACGGCACGCGCGGGGGACGGGTGATTCGGCCGCCCAACATCGCCTCGAAGAGTTGCCGAACCGCGATGTTGGCGAAGACGACTGGGATCGGGAGTACGAACGCAAAGCGTTCGCCTGGGCGGCCGAGCGAATCCGGGGCGAGTTTCAGCCGGCCACCTGGCAAGCGTTCTGGCACACGGCCGTCGATGGTTTGCTGGCGTCGGAAGTTGGGCAACGGCTTGGAATGACACCCGGGGCGGTTTATGTGGCCAAGAGTCGGGTGTTGTCCCGGCTCCGTGAAGAGATCGACTCGATCGGCGACAAATCATGAAGTGTCCCAACCCCGATACGCTGAGCGCCCTCCGAGTCAACGCGTTGACGCCCGCGGAAGACGCGGCCGTCACCGCTCACCTGGATAGCTGCGCGACCTGCCAGACGAAGCTCGACGTATTGAATGGGCCGAAGTGGCTCGGCATCGCCCGCACGCTGAACGACGACCGGCCCGGCCCGCAGTCGGCGTTCGCACGGAAGCTCCAGTCGGTGCAACAGGAGATTGGCATGCCGGAACCCGATACGCTCGAGCCGCCCGATCTCGACATGACCTCGACGCAACTCTCGGCCGTCACGCGGGCGGACCGCGAGTTTAATTTTCTCGAAGCGAGCGACGACCCGGCCCACCTCGGCAAGCTCGATCGGTTCGACGTCGAAGAGTTGATTGGTCGAGGCGGCATGGGGATCGTGTTCCGGGCGACTGATACCAAGCTCAGTCGTAAAGTGGCGATCAAGGTTCTCGATCCGCAGTTCGAGCGTGACAAGACTTCACGCGGCCGGTTCGAGCGCGAGGCCCGGGCGGCCGCTGGTTTGTCGCACGAAAACGTCGTGACGATCCATCACGTCGAGTCCGATTGCCAGTTGTCGTATATCGTGATGCAACTGGTCGCCGGCGAATCGCTGCAAGATTTGCTCGACGTGGGCAAGCCGTTCGGCGTGCGCGAGTCGGTCCGAATCGCGGCCGCCATGGCCTCGGGCCTCGCGGCCGCCCACTCGAATGGACTCATCCATCGCGACATCAAGCCGGGCAACATTCTGATCGAACGACCATCGGCTCGCGTCTTGCTCACCGACTTCGGGCTGGCCCGCACGCTGAACGAAGATCTGAAACTGACGCAGACCGGCTTCGTGGCCGGCACGCCGTTGTACATGAGCCCCGAACAGGCCCGCGGCGACGCAATCGACGCCCGGTCGGATCTGTTCAGCCTCGGCAGCGTGCTCTACGCGATGCTCGCCGGTGTTCCGCCATTCCCGGGAACTTCGGCGTTCGTCGTCTTGCGCCAGGTCACCGATCGCCAACCCCGGCCGATCCAGGACGCGAA
>JANLUE010001171.1:0-1778 GCA_031363325.1 Gemmataceae bacterium | reverse complement strand
TGTTCTCGCTCGACGCGACACACGCGAACCGACTCGAGCCGGGCAAACGGCCATTCCACACGATCATCCCGGCCATGGTGACCAAGGACGGCAAGCCCGAGCCGAAGCCCGAAAAGTTGCTCTGAATCAGCGACACGCAGTTGCGATCCTTGTCGACGACGCACAGATAGATCGTGTCGGCCCCGCCGAGCTTCGGGTCGCCGTGATCGACCCTGGTCATCGCCTTCGCGGGGTCAATCAACTTGCCGCGTGCTTGCGCGTACGGCTTGCCGATCAGTTCCGCGACCGGAACCTTGGTGAAGTCCGGGTCCGCGTAGTATCGAGCTCGGTCCGCGTAAGCGAGCTTCTTGGCTTCGACAAACAGGTGCCAGTAGTCGGGCGAAGTTGGCCCGAGCTTCTTCAGATCGAACGGCTCGAGCAGGTTGAGCATCTGCAAGGCGGCGATGCCCTGGCCCGGCGGGGGAAGTTCCCAGACCGTGTGCCCCCGATAGGTCGTCGAGACTGGGTCGACCCAGGTCGAAGTGTGTTTCGCGAGGTCGGCCTTCGTGAGCAATCCGTTGACGCGTTCGGAGAACGCGGCGAGCTTGTCGGCGATCGGCCCCTTGTAGAAGGCATCGCGGCCGTTCTTGGCGATTTCGCGGTACGTCGCCGCCAGGGCCGGGTTCTTGAACACCTCGCCGACGCGCGGGGCCGACTCGCCATCGAGCAAATAGACCTTCGCCGACTCGGGCCGATTGGCGAGCGCCCGCTCGGCCCCGCGCCAGTAGCCAGCGATCACTTCCGGGACCGGGGCACCTCTTTCCGCGTAGTCGATGCTCGGAGCCAATAGATCGGCGAACGACTTCGTGCCGAACTTCCGGCGCAACTCGTCCCAGCCATCCGCGCAGCCGGGAACGGACCAACTGAGCGGCCCGTGCGTCGGAATCTCGTCGAGTCCCTTCGACTTGAACAATTCGCGTGTTGCCTTCATTGGTGCTCGGCCATTCGCGTTCAGGCCATAAAGCTTCTGCGTCTTGTTGTCCCAGACGATCGCGAACAGATCACCGCCGATCCCGCACGACATCGGTTCGAGCAAGCCCATCGCCGCACTCGTGGCGATCGCGGCGTCAATCGCGTTGCCGCCACTCTTCAAGACATCGAGCCCGATTTGCGCCGCGAGCGGATGGCTGGTCGCGACGATTCCATTGTTGGCGAGCGTCACCGAACGCCCGGTGTGAAACGCGGTCGGCGGAACGCGTTCGCCGGCGCGGCCTTCCTCCGCTTCGGCAGCAAAAAGGCTCATGGAGACCAGGCCAATCCATCGCATGTTGGTGTTCAAAGTATCTTCCTCATTGTGAAATCACGATGCGAAGACGACGCCGGCGAATTCGGCAAGCGCCCGGCTAACGACCTTCAGGCGGACAATGCCACTGCTCGGCTGTCGCTCCGGGACAAAAAACTTCTTTTGAAATTTGGGACATTTGTGGACATTTGTGGACACTGCGGGTCGGGCCGGAAAACATCTTTGGTTTTCTGTAGCAATTAGTAGCATTCTGTCGCATTTCACGTCGGACCTGAATTGCACATCTCGTACCCATGAGAACTAAGTTGCCGCGGCCCGAAATTGGCCCGCGCGCATCGTGCCCCCACAGTGAAGGGATAATTCCGCGCGGTGAATTCCGCAAGCCCGGCGCGACGAGAATTTCGAAAGTCGGGCCCGTTCCCGACCAGAAGACGTGAACCTCGAATCTTCGGTTGAGCGCACGCTTCACGAAACGGCGTTCCAGCGGCTTCGTCGA
>JANLUE010001099.1:0-6444 GCA_031363325.1 Gemmataceae bacterium | reverse complement strand
CGGACACCCCGAGGTCCGCCGGGTTGATCCCGGTGGCGAGTCCCCGCGCGGCCCGGACCGTTCCCCAAACCCACCACGAACTCACGGCCGGCAACCGGCTCGCGATCCAACTGGCGACCACAACCGGCGCGAGCCCTTTGGCCAACAAACGACGATGCAACATCACCTTCGCTCGAGCGAGCCGCGTCAACACCGTGGCCCGCGGCCAACCCAACAAGTCGGCGGCTTCCTTCGTCGTCAAGCCGCCGAGGTAGCACAGTTGCACGGCCCGGCGATATTTCTCCGGCAATCGACTCACTTCCTGGCCGACGGCCTCGGCCGTGTCGCGGTCGACTTCCGGGCGTGTCGGCACGTCGATTTCAAGGGGCATCGTTCGGCCCAGTTCGCGCTTCAAGCGCCGGGCGACGTTCTCGGCCACGCCGCACAGCCACGGCCCGAGTACCGACCGACGGCGGATCGAATCGGCCCGGCGAACGAGCACGAGGAACGTGGCTTGAACGGCGTCGTCGATGTCGGTTGCCGTTGGAAGCCAGGACCGACAGACGGCGCGCAGGGCCGGCGTGTGCCGGGCGACGATCGCCTCGAAGGCGGCATCGTCCCGGTGGTCCAGGAATCGAGTCAGGAGTTCGGCGTCGGAGCGCGGGTCCGATCGGGTTGCGACCCGACCAACTGCGAACACCCCGTCGAGTCGAATTGCGGACAAGTGCCCTCCGGGCTGGTCCGACGGCGTCCTACCCGTCCGCTAGTTAGTGCGGGACATGGGTTGCGCGATTTCGCGAGTTTATAGATTTTCGCCCGACGTGGTCCGGTCGGGCGGCGGAGCCCGAAGCGCAGCGAGGCCGCCGACCGACCGAACCTCGATCCATCCGCCGTCAACGATCAACTTCAACGATTCGCCCCCTGGGCAACCAACCGGCCGGGCCGCCAGCGAGTTCCACATGCAGCCAACCGCCGCGCTCGCCTAACACTTTCAACTCGACCCCCGCCGGCAGTCGGCCATCGAGCCGGCGGGGGTATTCGTCGCTGTTGCCGGTTCGCAATTCGGCGGGAACGACGACCACGGCCGTCGGCTCGGCCCAGCGGTCGCGTTGATTGGCATCGGAATTCCAGAGCCACGCACCCAAGGCGACTGCGGCAAGGACCAGGCCGCCGCCCGAGAGGGCAAGCCCGCCCCGCCGTTGAATGGCCGCACGGGCCAACGTGATCCAGCCGAGCGCGGCGACCGCGATCGTGAAACACGCCAGGTGCCTAACGCTCCACGGCAAGCGTTCGGTGACGGCCGACGCCTCGCGAGGTCGGGCGAGTTCCGCCAAATCGCCAGTACCCGGATAGGCGACGCGCGACCGAGCCTGGGCGAGGCCAGCCTTCAGGTCGGAATCGTGGGGATGTTCGCGCAGGCCCAGGCGATAGTCGCGGATCGCCCGGCCCAGGTCGCCGGCCAACAAGCGGGCTTGGGCCATGTTGCGGGCCGTCGCCGCTCGATGGTCGCCGGCCTGCCAGTCGGCCTCGATCGACTCGGCGGCACGGAGGAAATGGGGCCGAGCCTTCGCGGCGTCGGCTCGCGCTTCGAGCCCCAGGGCGTATTCGGTCTCGGCACTCGGATCGCCCGGCGAAGCGAACGCGAACGCGAGCAGAAGGGCGTTCATGCGTCCCCCTCGAGTCGACGGATCAGCCGCTCGGCATCGGCACGCAACGACTCGGCTCCGAACCCGGCCGACGGAGCGAACCGAGCCACATCGGCCGCGTGGAAGAAGCCGGCGCATTCGTCGACGAGTTCGCTCGAGGCATTCGCTTCGCGCAATCGATTCGTCACGTCGCCCGGCGTGCGGAATACGCCCGACATGTCGAATCGTTCCGACAAATAGCCGGCGAGGATCTCGACGACAGGCGTGGCGTCGTCGGGACGGTATCGGCCGGCCGCGTGCAAGGCCTTCAGCGCGATCCGCGCCGCCCGACTTCGCCGTCGTCGCGCCAGTCGCGATCCTTCGGGATTGAGCAATCGCCAGACGAGCACGAAGCCGGCGGCCGCGAATGGCGGAATTGCGACGGCGAGCCACCAGACGAAGTTGGGAACTTCGGTCGCACCCGGCGTCGCCAGACTGGCCGCGAACTCTGGCACTTCGAGTGGGACGATCGGGAGCGGCGGGGCTGCGGTCTTGACGACGCGGATCGCAATCGGTTTCGTCTCGGCCCGGCGGAACGGGAAGTCGGGTCGATCGGGCGGCTGCGGTCGGTCGGGATCGTAGTAAGGGAACGTCAACTTGGGAATTTCGTGAACGTCGGCCCCGCGTGGCCGCAATCGATAGCGAAAGATGCGCGTGCCGGCCGGTTCGCTGATCGGCGTGGCGTCGTCTTCGATGCGGAACGCTCGGCGAAACGGCTCGAGATCTTCGAGGTCCGGTTTGCGAACTTCGTCCGGGTTCCGCAGATTGCGAATCGTCAGGGTGAACGCGATCGAATCGTCGGGCGTGACGTCGGTCGGTTCGGCGGTTGCTTCGGCGACGACGTCTTTGCCCGCCGCATCGTAGAACGGCGTCGGCCGACCGACGACGGGGATGTTCAGTTCAGCGCGGGCGGACAGAGGGAGCAAGACTCCGACGAGCATCGAGAAACAACACGCGACAGCAGCTCGAAACTTGAATTGGATCTTGCCGCATTGCGCACGCCAGTCGTGCGTGGCGAGCCCTGGGGCGTTAGCCCCAGGGGTAATCCCGCAACGATCTTGCCACTGGGATTCGACCCCGAGGGCTAACGCCCCCGGGCTCGCCATCACCTCGGGCTTCGGGGTACGATGTACTCCCAATAATGCGGGCCGCTCACCAATCGTTCGCACGTGGGCGATCTCCCTGGGCGGCCTCTTCACGAAGCTTCTGGCGCTCGCGGCGAATGCGGGTGGTCTCCTTGAGCAAGACCGCGCGCGCGTCGTCCGGGGCGAGCGACTTCACTTCGTCCGTGTCGGGGATCACCGGCAAGTTGCCCTGGCCGGGGGCGGGCTTCGGGGCTTCCTTGGGAGCGAGGCCCTGGTCCTTGCCTTTCCCAAGATCGAGCTTTGTGCCGGGTTCGAGTTGCTTGGCGTCTCCCGTATCGGACCCCGGATCCTCATTTGGGCGACTCGGGTCGGGCGGCGGGCGGCGTGGGTCTTTGGGTTCGTCCCAGGCGGGATCGCGTTCGCCGGGCGGCCGTTTAGCGCGGGCCTTGGCGTACAGGAGCTTCGCCAGTTCGAGGTTGTGGCCGGCGTCCGACTTCAAGCCTTCGTCCGTCGTTTCGCGAAGGGCCATTTCGTAACAGTCGATGGCCGCCTGAAGTTGTCGAACGTCCGCTTCGCCCGCCTGTTTCACGAGACAGGTGCCGAGGTTGTAGAGGGCGCGGGCTCGGCGTTCAGTCGGGATTTCGCCGTCGCCCAGCGCTCGCCGAAAGCTCAACTCCGCTCGCCGGAAGTCACCTCGACGCGAATACACCGTGCCCCGGTTGAACGCGACCAGCCCCGGGTCGGCCGAGCGTTCCTCGGCGAGTCCATAAAGTCGATCGGCCTCGTCCAGATCGCCCGATTCAATGGCCGCATTCGCCCGGCGAACTTGTTCGTCCGGCGCGACAACGGGGTCGGCCGCCGACACGAGGCCGAAGGCCAGGGCCGACGAGGCGATGCGACGAGAGAAGGATCGATTCATGCGAATGCTCGCGGGAGCGACCTCAATTCTAATTTACAGACCAATTTGGATTGGCGTGTAACGCGGCCGTGGCCGGATCGCGCGAACCTTTCCCCCCGTCGCGCGCATCCCATTCCGGGGCCGTGTTCTACAATCACCTCGTACTCTCCGCAGGAACCCGCCGACGTGTTCAGTTCGTCTCGCCGACCGTACGTCTGGATGCTCGCCGGGTGTGCCTCCTTCGCAGTCATGTCCGCGCTGGGCCATCGCGCCGGCGAACTCACCGACTGGCAAACCGTCGCACTCTTCCGCAGCGGGCTCGTCTTCCTGTTCGTCGGCCTGTTCGCTCGAGCGACCGGGACTTCCCTGGTGTTTCTTCGGCCGGGCCGATTGTGGATTCGCTCGCTGGCCGGCAGTTTCAGCCTCGTGACTGGCTTCTACGCGCTATCCCGCCTCCCCGCTTCAACCGTTACAACCCTCACGAACACCTACCCGATTTGGGTCGCCTTGCTCTCGTGGCCGATGCTCCGGCTCGTTCCATCACAACGCGTCTGGCTCGCGGTCCTCGGTGGCGTGACGGGTGTTTACTTCATTCAGCAACCGCATGTCGGCGAAGACGATCTGGCCGTGTTCATCGCGCTGATCAGTGCCGTCTCGACCGCGATCGCGATGCTTGGGCTGCACCGCATTCGCAGCGTCCACCCGAACGCGATCGTGGTGCACTTCTCGCTCGTCGCGGGAATGTGCAGCGCGCTCGCGTTCCTGATCTTCGATCTGCGCTCGGACGCCCGGTCGGTCTTCGACCCGACGGTATTCGGCTTGTTGATCGGAGTCGGCTTGACCGCGAGCCTCGGCCAGATGTTCCTGACCCGGGCTTACGCGATCGGCGACCCGTCCCGCGTGTCGGTCGTCGCCCTAGCTCAGGTCGTCTTCGCCCTGATCATCGATGTGGTCGCATCCGGCCACGAGGTGACGTGGACCATCGTCGGGGGTACACTGCTCATTCTGGCCCCGACCGCCTGGGTCATGATCGAACGGCGACGCCGCAAGCCAATCGCCGAACCAGAACCGCGCGTCGATCGACCAATTGTTGGCACACTCACGCCCGTGACTTCCGACCGGTAACACTCATGCACGTTCGAGCCGGCTTCGCCCTGTTGCTCCTTCCCCTGGCCGCTCGAGCGGACGACCTCGCCGATCGCATTCAGAAAGTCACGAACGGCCCCGAATACAAGCATGCGCGTTGGGGCGTGTTAATCGTCGATGCCGCGGGCAAGACGATCTACGAACGGAACCCGGACACGATGTGCCTGCCCGCCTCGGTCACGAAGCTTTACACGTGCGCAACCGCCCTGGCGGAACTCGGGGCCGACCACAAGTTCATCACGCCGGTCGTTCGACGCGGCGAAGTCAAGAATGGCGTGCTGGCCGGCGACCTGATCCTCGTCGCGTCGGGCGACCTCACGTTCGGCGGCCGACGCGACAAGTCGGGCCAGATTCAATTCACCAACATCGACCACACCTACGCGAACAGCGGCCTCGGCACGCCGAAGCTGACCGACACCGATCCTTGTGCCGCCCTCGACGACCTCGCCAAACAAATCGTTGCAAGGGGTATCAAGGAAGTCACCGGCGAAGTCCTGATCGACGATCGCCTGTTTCCCAAGGCACGTTCGAGCGGCAGCGGGCCCGATGTCGTTTCGCCGATATTGGTCAACGACAACGTGGTCGATCTGCTCGTGACGCCGACCAAGACTGGCGAGCCGGCCACGGTGACCATGCGACCGAACACGGCGTTCCTGCAAATGGACGCCGACGTGCGAACCGCGAACGGGCCCACGCGATTCACCATCGAGTCCGTTGGGCCGAATCAGTTCGCCGTGCGCGGCTCGATTGCCCAATCGACCGACCCGCTCGTGCGAATGTACCCCGTCGACGATCCTACTTTGTTCGCGCGAGCGCTGTTCGTCGAGTCGCTCCGACGGGCCGGAGTGAAAGTCGCCGCCAGCGTGCATCGGCCGAAGCCAACCGAACTGCCGGCCCGCGACGCGAAGTTGCCGAAGGTCGCCGAGTATCAATCCGAACCGCTGAGCGAAGTGATCCGCGTGACGTTGAAGGTGAGCCACAATCTCTACGCGAGCACGTTGCCGATCCTCGTGGGCCTGAAACACGGCAACGATTCGACCGACGGCGGGCTTCGCCAGCAAGCGAAGTTCCTCAAAAGCGTCGGCGTCGAGCCGGGGCAAGTGTCCTTTGGCGGAGGGGCGGGGGGTGCACCTCCCGATTCGGTTACACCGCGTGCGACGGTCGAATTGCTTCGAGCGATGAGCCAACACAAGTCGGCCGCCGCGTACTTCGATGGCCTGCCGATCCTTGGCGTCGACGGCACGTTGGCCGAGGCCGTCAGCAAGGACAGCCCGGCCCGGGGCAAAGCCCGCGGCAAGACCGGCACGCTCCTCTGGACCGACTCCCAGAATGACCGCATGCTCCTGCGCTGCAAGGCCCTCGCCGGCGAAATCGAAACCGCCAAGGGAACGAAGCTTTACTTCGCCATGTTCGTGAACGACGTACCCGGCGGCGTGCCGGCGCAGCAAGGCAAAGTGCTAGGGCGGCTGTGTGAAATCGTTCATCAATATGGGCCGTGAGCGAACTACGGCCGCGACTGACTTGCGTAGGTTGAGTCGAGCGCGGATGGCGCCAGCGATCCCGCGAGGCCCACCAGGGGGGGTCGAAGTTCGGTTTGACCCCGCGCCAGGTTCGCAGGTTTCAACGCCGCTTTGAATAGTTGGACGCGACC
>JANLUE010001083.1:0-5092 GCA_031363325.1 Gemmataceae bacterium | reverse complement strand
GCCTCATGTAGTCAAAAATGATTCCTTGCTCGACAAATGGCAACAAAGCGACGTGCGCGGACGCGCAAGTATTGCCTTGGGACGAGTCGCCCAAGTTGCTTGCATCCGTTGCTGGCATGAGCCTCGGAAGAAATCCGTTGTAAGTGTCCGCATAGTTCGACGTCGCTAATGTGAGTTGGCGCAAGTTTGACTTCCCACCAACCAAAAGCGCTGCGTCACGTACTGTTTGGATCGCGGGGAGCAAGATGGCGAGAAGCAATCCGATGATTGCAACTACGACCAGCATTTCGATGAGACTAAGGCCTCGGCGCTGCTCGGACGATTGGAATTTGAAGATCATGGAATCCTTCCCCCTTGAATTCGGGTTTCGCCTCTTTGAACGTTCGACCACCTCGTTCAGACAAACGAGATGGTCGATTTCGTATGACTATTTCTTCGGTATAGTCAATCGGGGCGGGCTATTGAGGGGCAGGAACGTAGTCACTTGAGCCCCTCCCGTCGGTGTATACTTGATCTGAAAGCGGACATCGTAGGTCACGTCGACTGTGTCGCGAAACAGGACGTTCGTCCCTGCCCAGAGGTCTACGGTGCCTGCCTGTAGTGTCGCCGCGCCTTGCGCGAATGACTGCGGTGGATTGGCCCCGACTTTGGCGAAATGCAGCTTCACCTCGTCGATGACGCCATCGGCTGCCGCGTACGCTATGTTTCCAGAAGCACTGACGGTCACAGTTGCCTTGTTCGTCGCACTGATTGATGCGCCGAAGTTCGAAAGAACTGGGTCTGCGGCGGTCGATGCGGCCGCAATGACCAAAAACGTCAGTCCCGACATCAGCATCTTCTTCATGTTTTGTTCCCTCCAGGTGACGGGCAAAGAAGATGGTGAATAGTATTGGCAGTTTTTTTTTTTTTTTGTCAAGAGCACTTTGCAGATTCTTTTGTTCCGACACTCGCGCAAACGATATGAGCCCAAGCCGGACCGAGTCCAATGGGATCGTTCGCTCGGCGGAGGCACCGAGAACTGGCATCGCCAGAATTGGAACTGGCTGATCAATTGGCTCGACTTTACGCTAAAATAGCCGTCTTCGGAGAACACCCATGATCCTCGGCCTGCGAACCGTCGCCTATCCGTGTCCGGACCTCGCGCGTGGCAAAGCGTGGTACACGAGCGTGCTCGGCAAGCCGCCGTACTTCGATGAGCCGTACTACGTAGGCTTCGAAGTCGGCGGCTTCGAGTTAGGTCTGATCCCGGACGGCGAACCCGGACAGACGGGGTCGCTCACGTACTGGGGTGTTTCGGACATCGCGGCCGAGGTCGAGCGCTTGCAAGGCCTCGGAGCCGAGGTTCGCGACGACATCATGGAGGTCGGGGGCGGCATCAAGGTCGCGACCGTACTCGACCCGTTCGGCAACGTGTTCGGCGTGATCCAGAACCCGCACTTCGACCTGAGCAAGGCTCGGTGATATACTCTCTTCGTCCCCACTTTCGAGCAACGCATGACCGGTCCGACGGACATCGCGGCGAAGGCCGAGCGCCTCCTATCGGCCCTGCGCGCGTGGCCCGATGGCGTGGCGGTCGCGTTCAGCGGGGGGATCGATAGCACCGTGGTCGCGGCCGCCGCATTCCGGGTACACGGGGAGCAGGCCATCGCCGTGACGGCCGACAGTCCGAGCGTTGCCCGGGCGGAACTGGCGGATGCGCGTCGGCTCGCCGAGTTGATCGGCATCCGCCATGAAGTGATCGCGACGGCCGAGTTCGACGACCCGGAGTATCTGCGAAACGATGGTTCGCGGTGCTATCACTGCAAGAGCGAACTGTACGACCGAATCGCCGAACGGTTGCCGGCCCTCGGCGTGACCGTGATCTGTAGCGGGGCGAACCTCGATGACCTTGGCGACTATCGACCGGGACTGACGGCGGCGGCCGAACGGCACGTCAAGCATCCGTTGCAGGAGGCCGGGTTCACGAAGGCCGATGTCCGGGCCGTCGCCAAGTTTTGGGGCCTGCCGACCTGGGACAAGCCCGCCGCCCCGTGCCTGTCGAGTCGGCTCGCGCCGGGCCTGCCGGTCACCGCCGAACGGACGGCACGAGTCGAAGCGGCCGAAGTGTATCTGAAATCGCTCGGGCTTCGCGATTGTCGGGTGCGATTGCACGAAGGAGAGCTGGCCCGGATCGAAGTACCTCTGGAAGACGTGGCTCGCCTCGCCAGCCCGGCCCGGCGTGGCGACCTGGCTAGCCGGTTCCGCGAACTCGGGTTCAAGTTCGTCACGCTCGATCTGGACGGGTTCCGGTCCGGAAGCATGAACGACCTCGTCGATCTGGGCGTTCGAGCCCGGTTCGAATTGACGGGAGCAAGCCGATGACCCCGATGCCCGCCGCGCGAGCGCTCGAGCAGTATTTCCTGGATGCTCGAAGTCGGGTACTCGACTTGGCGGCCGTGCTCGATCGGCTCGATCGCGGGGCCGGCACGACCGACCCGCGGCTCGCCCAATTGCGACGCGGCATCGAGACGTTGCTCGAAGGGGATGCCGGCCGCGCCGAGCGGGTTCAACAAGTATTCTCGCTCGCTTACGATTCGAACTGGAAGCGGCCCGAGCCGCGTTACTAACCGAAAACCCCGAGCCCGCGCGTTCATGTCGATCCCCGTCCACTGTCCCGAATGCCAGTTCCGCTTCCACGTCGGCGATGAATACGCCGGCCGACCGGGGCGATGCCCGGAATGCGCCGCCGTGCTGAACGTGCCCGACGCCGCCCCCGAACGCCGCATCGAGCACGACGAACCCGACCCTTACCGCAACCGGCGCACCGAAGACGCCTACGGCGAACCGAACGACGACGAAGTTCGACCGAGTCGTCGCCTCCGCGATTACGACCGCCGCGACCAAAGGCGCGAAGACTACGAGGATCGACCCGGCGAGCGGAAGTTCGACCCCAAGGCCCGCGCCGAGAAGTGGGAAGCTGTCGGCCGTGGTTTTCGGAATTTGATGATCGCGTTCGTCTTGATGACGTTGGACGAAGTGATTGGAGCGGGTTTTCAGATCATCACTTTCGCCCAACAGGTTGGGCAAGCACCACAGGCACTCAACGTCATTCCACCAGCCGAACAGGCGTTGCTGGTCGCGAACTCCACCTTCACGGCCATCGCGTCAATCTTCTGGGCGATTGGGCGACTGGGCTGTGGTCGAACGCCATTCGTGCCCGCGCGGGGCATGGCTCTGACGGCCGGGATCATGGCCGGCTTCACGGCTGCGGCACTCACGGTCGCCATGAGCGGAGTCGTGATCGGGGTACTTGTCGTCCCGAATAATTTGAATGCCGGAATGGGCCTCATCATGATGGGCTTTTGCACCGCCGGGCTCGGGATGATCGGCTTCGTCGTTTCGGAGATCCTCGCACTCGTCGCGCAAATCCGCATCGCCGGCGCCTTGCGGGACGATGGCTTCGGCCGCGCGTCGAAATTGCTGATGGCCGCCACGATTGGCTTGATCGTACTGGGAACGATCGCGTTCTGCGGGTTTGTCGTTTGGGCGATGGCGGAGGCCGGTCGCCAACAACAGCAGGCGAACGGCATGGGACCTCAAGGCGCGCCGAAGGCCCAGCCGATTCCGCCAGTTGGTCAGCCCGGACCGCCGCCAGGGCAACCGCCGCCGCCTGAATTCGACCCGGCCGATCATCCCGAGTTGATGGTCGCCATCGGTGTTGGCCGAATTGCGATCGCCTTGATCTATGGACTGTTGGCCGTGATCTGTTTCCACCTGGGCCGCAAAGCCGTGCGGAACGAAGTAACGCGACTCGTCGGCGAAACCGAAGACCACGACCCGTGGCGACACTGAGTGAAATCGGAGTGGCCCGGTTGATTCGCCCAAATGGCGATTGCATAACACCTTGCGGGGGTGCATAATCCGGGAACGAGCCCGGTCCTCTCCCCGACTTGTCAGGAAACCGCGATGCCGCTCACCCTCAACTGCCCGAAGTGTCACAAGCCGTTCCGCGTGCGCGATGAATCGGTCGGCGGGCGGGTCCGGTGCCCGAGCTGCGGCTCCGTGCTCCAGGTCCCGGCCGCGCTCGCCCCCGGCTCGAACCACGGGCCCGATGGGCCGCCGTCCATCGACGCGACCGGCACGCAACGCCCCATGGCCGAGGACATGCCAGCCCGCGCGGCCGGCGGCCCCAAGGGCTCGATGCAAGATCTGATGCTCGGCGGCACCGGGCGACGCGACTCGGCCGACATCGATCTCGGCACGACGGCCGGCAACGCCTTGCCCGCTCCCCCGTCGATCAAGATGCGCTCGACCGATCACCTGAGCGTACCGCAATCCGGGACTTCGCGGCAAATTCCCGGGCTCCAGTCCGTCGAGTCGTCCGTCCCAACGATGCCGGCGAACCGGGGCGTGCCGAAGCCCGCGCCGATCGCACCGAGTCGCGTCAGTCGAATGAACGTGCCCCCGCCAACGGAGATCGCCGACGCCTGGCGCAAGGCCAAGGGCGGGCTCGGCATGATTCGCTGGGCGCTGTTCCTCGTGGTCGTCACGCTGATGGGGTTCTTCGGTCACGGGGCCTGGGTCGTGTTCCACCCGGAATCGGCGCTCCGCGACGGCCCTGGCTTGCTCGGTCGAGCCGATTTGAGCCGCTGGCAGGAAGTGATGCTCGCGTACACGGCGATTCCGCTGGGATTCGCGATCTTGCTGATGTTCTTTGGGCGCTTGAAGTGCGGGCGGGCACCGGCCGAATCGCACGCCAAGTCGCTCGCCCGTGGGGCCGCGTTCTTTACGTTCCTCGGCGTGCTGAGCATCGCGGTCTTCGTCCTGCAAACCTTCTTCTCCAACCTCGACTTGCCGTCCAAGGCGAAGATCCCCGCCGAAGCGATTCCGTACCTCGCACCCGTCGCGATGTATTTGATCGTGCCGAGTGTGTTGCTCGCGGACTTGCTCACGCTGCTGTTCGTGGGCCAGATCGGCTGGCCGCTCAATCGACCGAAACTTCAGAAGGGTGTGGCCGGCTTCTTCCTGACCGTCTTGCTCCTGCCGACGGCCGTACTGATCGGACTGCTGTTTTATCCGTTCCCGGTGACCACTCAGGAATTGACGGGCGATC
>JANLUE010001077.1:0-5430 GCA_031363325.1 Gemmataceae bacterium | reverse complement strand
TAGGCAAAAAGAGAAAGCGGCGGGGACTAGATTACCCACGAAAACAAGGCGCTTTAGGACCGACTGTTCGCGTCGGCGAAACCTTGCGGCGCAGGCAAGCCCAACCGCATAGCACGGTTGTAAGTTGAAACCTCGCGGGTCGTAACGATTCCCCACCCTCCAAGCGTGGAAAGCGGTACGGCTGGGGCGATCGTGTCGGATTGGGGAACGGTTGCCGGTCCGCGAAGAACGCCCGGCCACGGAGAATTACCTTGACGCGAAAGGACTATCGATTGCGGGTCGGCACCCGGTCGGGCAGCCAGTACCTGCGCCAATTGACGCGGACCGCATCGCCCCAGAATGTCGTGTCGATTTGATTGAGGGAGGGGCCGGTGAAATCTGACCCAACCGTCGGGCGATCGACATTTCCGATCACATTAAACCGCAACCACTTATCCAAAATACACTTACAGCGTAGATTGCCGCGAAATGGTGCTCGCCGTGGGCAATAGATGACTTTACTCGGAGAACTTTCCATGCAAACGCTGCTCCTGCTTCTTGGCGCGATCTCGATCGCCCGGGCCGACGATCGTTTCATCAAGCTTTTCCCGGCCGACGGAGTTCCGAAGGGTTGGTACGTCACCGAGTGGAGCGACCTCGCCAAGCCGGCGCCGAAGGACGTGACCTGGGAAGTCAAGGATGGCACTTTGACGGCCGCCAAGAAACGCGGCACGTGGCTCATCAGCGAGAAGGAGTACGCCGACTTCGTCCTCGAATTCGAGATCAGGTTGACCGAGAAAGGGAACAGTGGCGTCGCTCTTCGTTCACCCAAGAAAGGCGACCCGGCTTTCGACGGCCTGGAGCTTCAGGTCGCCGACCTGCGCTACAACGAACAGGCGAAAGATTCCGAACTCACCGGCGGGCTCTATCGGGCGATCGCGCCGACCAAGCAGGTTTACAAGCCAACCGAATGGAACACGATTCGGATCGAGTTGAAGGGCGAACGACTGAAGGCGACGATCAACGGAGAACTCGTCCAGGACATCGACCTGAACAAGTACGACCAACCGGTGAAGCGGCACGATGGGACCGACGCCCCGCCGATCAAAGATCGGCCCCGGTCCGGGCACATCGGCTTCCAGCATCTGAGTCGCAACAACGAACCGGTGCTGATCCGTGGGGCACGGCTCAAGGAATTGAAGTAGCTCGATCGATCACGCCCCCAGCGCCGCCCGCTTCTCAGCGATGAACTTGATGTGGTGCTTCAAGTGTCGGACGGCTTGGAAGACGAGTTGGCGCACGGAGACGAGTCCGGTCTCGGTGTGCACGCCGCAGCGCTTCCAGCCGTCGGCCGGCAACGCCTTCAGGATGCGACTCGTGTGTTTGCGACAGGCCGTGAACAAATTCACTTCTTCGACCAGGTCGAACGACTGATAGTTCAGCCGTTCCGGGTATGGCCGCTCGTCGACGCCGACGAGCAAGGGCTTGTCCATCGCGATCGTCCGTTCGATTCGATCACAGAAATACATATCCGAGCCCGAAAGATGGCTGACGACTTCGATCGTGCTCCACTTGCCCGGCGCAGGTCGAGCGCGGGCCTGATCGGGGGTCATTCCAACGACGGCGTTCTGCAGGTCGGCAATGCCCTGTTCGTACGCGGCCGCCAGGTCGGCCGACGAAATGGACGCGTCGTCCCCTTGCATGTTCGTCATGTAATTCGAGTCGGTCGAATCGCTCACGGTCGTCTCCGCGAAAAGAAGGTGCTTGGCTCGCCCATGCTGGCATGGTACAACCATGCCCACACGACGATCCCGCTCTCCCCGAGGTTCACCATGCTTCGCGTTTTTTCTCTGCTGCTGTTCGCCGGCGCGACCTTCGCCGCCGAGCCGATCAAACACCGCATCATGTTCGCGGAATACGGCAAGGGACCGAATCGACTCGTCGAATTGAACGCGGACGGCAAGCTCGTCTGGGAATACAAGTTCCCGAGCATCGCGGTCATCTTCCAGGTACTCCCGGAAGGCCACGTGCTCTACGGCTACGGCGGCAAACCCACCGGCGTCCACGAGATTGACCGCGACAAGAAAGTCGTTTGGAATTACGAAAGCAAATGCCCGCAGGTGCTCGGCTGTCGGCGACTCGCGAACGGCGACACGCTCATTGCTGAACAAGGCCCGTGTCAGGCGGTCCGCGTCGATCCGAAGGGGAAGGTTATTCGAACGACGCCCTTGACCACGACGGAGAAGGGCTATCACCTGCAACTTCGCAACGTCCACGAACTGATGGGCGGCAACATCCTGGCCGCGCACGAAGGCGAAGGGGCAATTCGCGAAGTGACCCCCGAAGGGAAGGTCGTCTGGGAGCACATCGGCGTGAACAACGCCCCCGATGCGGCCCGGCTCGCGAATGGCAACACCGTGATCGCCTGCGGTACCCAGAAGCGCGTGATCGAAGTGACGCCGAAGGGCGAAGTGGTCTGGGAGTTTGGCCCGAAGGACGCTCCGGAATTGAACCTGACCTGGACCGCGAGCCTGCAAGTCCTGAAGAACGGCAACTACGTGGTCGGCAACTTCATTCGCAATGAAGAAGGCAAGGGCGTCCACGCGTTTGAAGTGACCAAGGACAAGAAAATCGTTTGGACTTTCGCCGACCACAAACTGGCCCAGTCGATCACGACGATCCGGGTGTTGGACGATTGAACGAGGGCGACGGCGTCGTGGAGCCGCTTCGGCGACGAGCAGGTAGCCCCGGCCGATGGCTTCGAGGCCGGGGATCGCCCAATCGTTCACTCGAACAGCACGGTGCTGGCCGTGAAGCCGTGGATGAAGTTCTGGCCGGCCACGGCGCCAAATTCGCCGGCCGCGAAGAACCCGGCGAGCCCAAGGGGACCGGCCACGCTTTGAATGGCCTTCGCATCGTGGTCCGCGGTGCCGAACATGCGCGTACCGCGACCATTGCACGTGAACACCAACCCGCCCTTTGGTCGGAAGCTATCGGCCTTCGCGGTGACAAGCATCTCGCGGAGATCTTCGCTCGCCGTGGCCGCGTCGCGGACCTGGAACTGAACGGTTTGGCCGCGCCGAATTCGATCGGTCACGGCGAGGGCGCCGGTTCGCGGGTCGAGGCCGATCAGGTTGCGGATCAGGAAGTCGCCGCGGCGGAACTCGTCGCGGTACTCGCTGATCGCGATGCCGATCAGCAGGCCCTTCTGCATCAGTTCCTTTTCGTGGGTCGGAACTTCTTCGAGCAAACCGCGAAGGTACTCGAGTGGCGTTCGCCCGCCGAGTTCGAGGATGACGTTGTCCTGGCCCTTGGTGATGATCAAAGGCCGACCGACGGGGCGACAGCCCTGCGACACGACCGTCCGCATTCGTGCCGGCCCACGAAGTAGCACGCCGACCGCCCCCTGAGGCTGCACCTCGCCGTTCAGGAGCAGCGACGGCGAGCCCGGCCCGGTCGGGTTGCTGGCCATCCCGCCGGCCAGGCGCAAGCCCGGATAGTCCTCGTTCACGCGGGGAAGGAACAGTTCGACGGCGGGGAACGAATACGGGTCGCCGAACGCGATCAACAGTGAATCGGCCGGGTTGGCGTCGAACATCGCGTCCGGCCAGCCGAATAGGGTTGGGCCGTCGGGGGTGTCTTCGAGGTCGAGGTGGAAGGCGTCGATCGCCATACGACCGCCCCACGAGCCGGCCCAAAGCGCCACGCCCGGCCGGTTCTCGACTTCCTTGACGCCGGCGACAATCGATTCGCCGAGCACGCCGATGAGGGCCGGCGCCCCGAGTCGTTCCTGAAAGACGACGGCCATCTCGGCCGCGTCGGCCGCGTGGTGTGGGGAAAAGAAAACGACGGCCAACTCGGGCGCGACCCCGGCGAGCGCGTGCTCCACGGACGCCGATACTTCTTCGGCCGCCCGGGTGGCGTGCGGGCTCGTCGAAAGGGCGGAGACGAACGACATGGATGCAACTCGCGCGGGGCAAATCCGTGCCCTTATTGTAGGCCACGGTCCAAGCCCACGCGCCCGCGAACCGGCTTTCCGGTTAGCCGATCCGCACGATTTCTCGTTGCAATTCCCCGCCTGTGACGTGGACCGTTCCGGCTTTATCGACGTAGACGTTTATTTCACTCCGCACGCCAAACTCGGGCAGGTAAATCCCCGGCTCGATCGAGAAGCACGTGCGCGGAATGATCCGCCGGTCGTCCCGCGTTTCCAGGCCATCAATGTGGGCCCCGTTGCCGTGAACTTCCTGCCCGATGTTATGCCCGGTCCGGTGCGTGAACTGATCGCCATAACCGGCCTTCTCAATGACCGCTCGGGTCGCGTCGTCGATCTCGGCCCCGACGACCGGCCGGCCCGCCGCGAACGCACCTTGAACGCAGGCGATCCCGGCGTCCCGGGCGGCCGCCACGATGTTGAATACTTGCGTGTACTTCTCCGGGACCGCGTTGCCGACGAACCCCGTCCGCGTCAGGTCGCTGTAGACGGCCCGTGGCTTGTCGAGCTTGGCCCACAGATCGATCAGCACGAAGTCGCCGACCCGGATGGGGGCGTTGTTCGCGGGCGTGTTTTCGAAGTGCGGGTCGCCACTGTGCGGGCCGACCCCGACGATCGGCGGGCTGTAGGTCGTACAGCCATGTTCCGTGAAGTGGTCGAGGATCCGCTTCTGAACTTCGAGTTCGGAAATGGAACCGTTCAACTTGATCCGCTCGGCGATGAACGCCCAGGCCATACCGTAGGCCGCGTCGGTCACCTTGGCGGCGGCGAAGTGGCTCGCTTCCTGGTCGGCGTCCCAGGTCGATTCGAATTCCTGGATCAAGTCGCCGGACGGAATGATCTCGACGCCGAACGAACGAACGAGTTCGATCGTCCCGCCATCGACGCGCGAGATATACGGATTGCCGTTGCGGGGCGAATACTCCATGGCGACCCGCTTCGCCCCGGCCACGAGCTTGCCGACTCCCGCTTCGAGTTCTTGCCAGCGGCGATACACGGTCTTGTCGCTCCCCGGCAAGGAGTCGAGCGACGCCGGCTCGATGGCGTGGGAGAGCTTCTTCGGCTGGCCGTCCGCCGGCACATAGTAGTACCAGCGCCGCGACAGTTTCTTCTCGGCCAGCCCGACCACGCGTTGCGCGAGCACGTTCGTGCCGCGAAAATCGTAGAGGAGCCAGCCATCGACGCCCTGAGCGCGAATCGCGGCTTGCACGGCGGAAAGGTCAAACATGATTGTCTCGGAATTGGTTTTCGCCGCGAAGTTCATCACCAGTTGAATCAGAATCCTCCGACCGTCGTTATATATCTGTCCTCTTCGATCCGAATCAATTCGTGGTATGATGACCCGGGATCGTATCGGAGGTTGAGCCGTGGCTCGAACGTTGACCGCAACCGCGCCCCATCGTTTGACGGAAAGCGTGGAAAGCGAATTCGACCTCCCGATCCTGTTCGAAGACGAC
>JANLUE010001059.1:0-4393 GCA_031363325.1 Gemmataceae bacterium | reverse complement strand
AGTACTCAGTACTCGGTACTGATCCCTGCCCTCTGTCCTCTGATCTCTGACAGACGGAGCCTTGCCATGTCGGAGAACGCCCCGGCATCGCCCGCGCCGCTGCGGAGCGTTCACACCACTTCGTTTCCCGAGTTGCTCGATCAGCTCGGAATTTCCATCGCGGTCACAACTTATCAGGCGGGCAAGCTCGTGTTGCTGCGGGCCGATGGCGGCAAGCTCAATACGCACTTCCGGACGTTCGTTCGGCCGATGGGCCTCGCCGTACTCGGCGGGCGAATGTGCGTCGGCACCGCGACTGAGATTTGGGACTTTCGCAACATACCGGAAGTCGCGGCGGTTCATGAGCCGGCCGGCAAGCACGATGCCTGCTACTTGCCGCGCTCGGTTCACTTCACCGGCGATATCCTCGTCCACGAAATGGCCCTCGCCGGCCCCGAACTCTGGATCGCGAACACGCGGTTCTCGTGCTTGTGCACGCTCGACTCCACACACAGTTTCGTGCCGCGCTGGGCCCCGCCGTTCATCACCGCGCTGGCCGCCGAGGATCGCTGTCATCTCAACGGCTTCTGCCTCGTGGACGACAAGCCCGCCTACGTGACCGCCCTGGGCCAGACCGACGCGGCCCGGGGCTGGCGAGCGAACAAACGAAACGGCGGCGTGTTGATGTCCGTGCCCGATGGGTCGGTCGTCGCCCACGAATTGTCGATGCCCCATTCGCCACGCTGGCATGGCGGGCACCTGTGGTTGCTCGAATCCGGTACGGGCAGCCTGGGCGTCGTCGATCGCGCGACGGGCAAGTACAACCAGGTCGCCCGGGTACCGGGGTTCACGCGTGGGCTCGACTTCCACGATCGTTACGCGTTCATCGGCCTATCGCAAGTCCGCGAGACGGCCGTTTTCAGCGGCCTGCCGATCACCGAACAAACGGAACGCAACTGCGGTGTTTGGGTGGTCGATGTGACAACTGGCGAAACGGTCGCGTTCGTGCGCTTCGAAGAGGCGATGCAAGAAATTTTCGCCGTCCAGGTTCTGCACGGCCGCCGCTTCCCGGACGTGATCAACGACGACCTGAAAACCCTCGCCGACTCGTTCGTGCTGCCCGACAAGGCGGCGATTGGGATGTGAGCGAACTCGAGTGACTTTAGCGAACGCCCGGGCAGGCTTCTTCGTCGCCGAAGTAGCACTGCATGCGGTGGCCGTTGACGTTGATGAGATAGAGGACGTGGCGGACTTGCTTTTGCTCGCCGGGCGATTTCTCGCAGCGGGACCAGCGGATGATGTCGAGGTTCTCGGCACCGCATTGGAGGCGTTCGACGATCGATTCGATGATGCACCGTTCCGCCCCGACATCCTGTTGCAGCAGGCCGAACTCGCGTCGATCGAGTTCGATCCAGAACCGGACTCCGAGCATGTGTTCGATCCACCGCGACCGAAGGAAGCCCGGCCAGTGCCGATGAACCCACTGGCGGATGGCCCACTCGCCCTGATCGCAGCCGGCCCGCTCGCTCTCGTACCACTTGTAGCGCGTGGCTTCGCGGTGGGACTCCTCGCGGAGGCTCCGACGTTCGACGTTCTCGTTTGGCGATTCGCAGTCCATGGCCGCGCTCTCGACGAGACGAACAGTTCCGCGCGTACCGATTGCGGGGCGGCGGGGGGCGACGGAAGGTTTAATGAACTTTACCCCGGCAACGGCACAGGATCAAGCCGAAAGTCGGTTTCCAACTTTCATTATCGGCCAACGGACGATCGATCTTGGGTCGGATCGGCCGCCACAACTTCAACCAGGTTATCGAAGAACGTCGCCCCAGCCCCCAGGTCCGTGAGGGCCGTTCCGGTGGTCGCGTTGCAATTCGGCCCACCAACCACCTTGCTCCACCAGACCCCAAAGGTCACGACCACCCCCGGCCGAACCGTTTCGCCAACGCTGGCCCGAGCGGTGAATCGACCCCGGCCGTTGAACACCGAAACCATCTGTCCGGTCACGATCTGGCGCTTGGCCGCGTCGGCCGGGTGCATCTCGATCGTCGGTTCGCCGGCCGTTTTCAGCAAAACATCGACGTTGGCGAAACTCGAATTCAGGAAAGTCGGCTCGGGCGGGCAGACCATCTGCAACGGGTACTTCGCCGCCAGGTCGGGCTTCGTTTGCGGATCCTCGTGGGGCGGCACGTAGTGCGGAAGCGGATCGCGACCGGCGGCCAATTCAGGTGGGCTGTACATCTCGCACCTGCCGGACGCGGTGCCGAACCCACCTTGCGCGAACGGGGCGTAATCCTTGGGAACGTTCAGCCGAATCGGGCCATTGCGCCGAAGGGCTTCGTAGCTGATTCCCCGGAAGGAATCGGCACTGGGGAAGCCATTTGGCGAGCCGACTGGAACCAAGGCTTCGCGCGCCAGCTGCTCGTCCGACACCTGAAACAATTCTGGCTCGAATTTCATGGCCGCCGCCAGGAGCCGGAACACTTCGGTATTCGGTTTCGCCTCGCCGAGCGGCCGAATCGCTGGCTCGTTGGCCTGCACATAGAGATGCCCGTAGGCACTGTGTACATCGAAGTGTTCCAGTTGCGTCGTCGCTGGCAAAACGATATCGGCAAAATCGACGGTATCCGTTGGGAATTGCTCGTGCACGACCGTGAACAGGTCTTCTCGCGCAAGTCCGCGATGCACGCGACCTTGATCGGGGTTCACGGCCCCGGGGTTCGAGTTGTACACAAACAACGCCTTGACCGGCGGGCCCGGCAATTCGTCGGCGAGCGCCTCGGCGAGATGGACCATGTTGACGGTCCGCGTACCGGGTCGAATCAGGTCGGGCCGTTCGAGAGCGTTGCCGTTCCACGGCATGAGCTTGCTCGTGGAAAGCAATGCGCCCCCGCCGACGTGTCGCCAGGAGCCGATCACGGCCGGCAGGCAACAGACGGTCCGCACGGCCATGCCGCCGCCACCGTGACGCTGCATGCCGTAGTTCAGGCGGATGAGCGCCGGCCCACCGCGATCGGACATGGCACCGGCATATTCGCGGGCCAGGGTCTCAATGTCTGCGACCGGAACGCTGGTGATTTCCGATACGCGCTTGAGGGCATATTCGGCCAACGCTCGGGCACGCAGTTGATCGGCCCCGAGGCAGAATCGTTCGAGGTAGTCACGGTCTTCAAGCCCGTCGCGGAAGAGGACGTGCATCACCCCGAGGGCGAGTGCGCCGTCGGTTCCCGGGCGAACCGGAATCCACCAATCGCTCTTGGCGGCCGTCTTGCTTCGATGCGGGTCGATGGTCACGATCCGGGCCCCACGCTTGCGGGCCTGATGCATGATCGCCCACAGGTGACTGTTCGTAACCGAAGTGTTCGAGCCCCAGTTGATGATGTACCGCGAATGAACGATCGCCTCGGGGTCGATGGCCGCCCGCGTGCCGAGCGTGACCTCCGAACCGGCCGCACCCGCCGTCGCGCAAATCGTTCGATCGAGCAACGACGCGCCGAGTCGATGGAAGAACCGTCGATCGAGGCTGGCGTACATCAACTTGCCCATCGTCCCGGCATAACTGTACGGCAAGATCGCCTGTGGCCCGTCGGGTGAATCGGCAATCGCCGCAAATTGATCCGCGATCGTACGAATCGCCTCGTCCCACGAGATGCGTTCGAACTGCCCCGTGCCCTTCGGCCCAATGCGTCGGAGGGGGTACAGCAAGCGATCGCGGTGATAGACGCGATCAAGATAATTCGCAACCTTCGGGCACAGGAAGCCGCGCGTGAACGGATGATCGGGGTCGCCGCGCAACTTGACCGCCCGCCCATCCTCGACCGTGGTGATGAGGCCACAAGCGTCGGGGCAGTCGTGCGGACAGACGCCGCGGATCGTGAGAGTTTGCTTCATGTCGCTCGATGGAAAACGCTTAACCCAGAATGCCCGTCGCCGCGACCTTGATGCCCTTCAGGGCCATCTTCAGTTTCTCCGGGTCCGGAGCGAATTCGAGGGCCGTCGCCTTGTCGACTTCGCCGGCATCGACGAGCTGACGGAGGTTTTCGGTGAAGTCGATCATGCCTTCGAGCGAACCGATCTTGATCGCGTCCGGGAGTTGATGGTCGCGGCCTTCGGCGATCAGCTTGCGGACGGTCGGGTTGACGATCATGATCTCGTTCGTCGGGCAACGCGGCTTCTTGAGCCCCTTCACCAGCTTCTGGGCGACGATGGCTTTCAGGTTGTTCGCGAGGGCCTGGCGGATCGCATTGTGCTTCGTTGGCGGGAACAGGTCGAGGATTCGATTGATCGTCGTCGGGGCACTCGAGGCGTGAATGGTTCCGAACACCAGATGCCCGGTTTCGGCCGAGTGGACGGCCGCTTCGAACGTCTCGATGTCCCGGAGTTCCCCCACCAGGATCACGTCCGGGTCCTGGCGGAC
>JANLUE010001031.1:0-4294 GCA_031363325.1 Gemmataceae bacterium | reverse complement strand
GGTGTAGGTCTTCAAGTCCGCGCGGGCGTCGGCCCACAATCCATCGAGCGAAGACTGTGCATCTCTTCGATTCGAGTCGTCTTTGGCTACCCGCATATTGGACTCGGCGTCGGCCACATCTTTCTGCCACCGCGAGAACGGCTTACGTTCCAGCGCTTGGCCCGTGTACGGATCCTGGTCCGCCAACCAGCGGTCGAATCGCTCTTTCGCGTTCGCCAGGGCCCGATCGATTCGTGCTTTCGTTTCGTCGGTCGCGTTCGGCGAATATTCCTTGGCGTACGCGGCGTATTCGTCCCACGCCTGGGCCAGGGGGTTCTTGCCGCCGGCCATCGGCGTGAGCAAAGATTGCAGGAAGGCGTTCTCCTCGCCTTTCGGCGGGCTCGCCTGAGCCGTGGGGCGACCTCCGAACACCGCCTTCGACAGGGCATCCTTCATCTTGTCCGTTTGGGCGTCGACTTCCTTCTGCAAGTCCTTGCGAACGTCGGCCGCGTCCGACTTCAACGTTCGCAGGTTCGGGCCCTCCACGTCTTTGCCGAATTGCGGGAGTTTCTGTTCGTACGCTTCGCGAACCGCCGCCGCCTTGTTTCGCAATTCCTCGATTCGCTTCGCGACGGTCAATTCCTCGTCGAAGTCGGCCGCGCCGGCCGGAGACTTTCGCTTGGCCGTCAGCCGCAGTTCTTTCGGCTTGCCTTTTTCGTCCTTCTCGCCGGTCAAACTTTGCAACCAGACGAGATAGTTCGCCTTGGATTTGTCGAGTTGCGTGCGGACGAGTTTTTGTTGTTCGTCGTTCAATTTGTACTGTGTGACGAATCGGCCGTAATAGTCTTCCCATTCCTTGTCGAGCGGGGCCGGGAACCGGGCCGATGGCGCGACCGAGCCCGGCTCGCCCTCGACTGTTCGGGGGGTCAATTTCTCGAGGAGTTCCTGGTCCGGGTCGCCGATCTTGGATTTGATGAACTTGCCGATCGGCCCTTCCGATTCGCGGAAGAACGTCTCGCTCGTGAACGGCTTGCCGGCGTAGGTCGATTTGACCTTGCTGACGCCTTCGAAGAAGAAGTGCCAGCCAATGGCGATCCGCAACAGGATCAAGAACGCGGCCGTCCACAGCGAAACGCGGATCATGTCGAACTCAATGTCGGATCATCACCACAAGGGACACGAACTCCAAGGTCGATTGCGAAATCGTTACCTGGCGTTCTCGATCCCATGTTGTGAAACGGTTTGGAATTCAAATCAAGTTGAACGTTAACAGTTGATCCGCTCCCGAGGCGAGCAGGATGGCACCGATCTCCGGGCGGGTCTGGCAGAATCGGCCGGCGGCTTCCAGGCCGAGGACGAAGAGGGCGGTCGAGAGGGCGTCGGCCTCGGCCGCCCTCTTCGCGATGACCGACACCTGTTCGACGCCCTCGGCGGGCCAGCCGATTCGCGGGTCGAGCACGTGCCCGAGCCTTCGTCCATTGTACTCGAAGTGTTGGAACGTGGCTGCCGACGTACCCAGCGCCCGATCGGCCAGGTAAACGGTCTTGAGATGGCGCTCGGGTTGCCAGGGGTGTCGAAGCGCGATCGGCCAGCCGAGGTCGTGGCCCGGCAACGTGCCAAGCGCCCGAACGCTGCTCGACCCGCCATGTAGGAGGGCCGACGTGATGCTCCATTCGCGCTGCAGGAGCTCCGCCGCGCGATCGAGGGCGTAACCCTTGCCAATGCCGCCGAGATTGATTTCGAGCCCGCGACGTAAGTACTTGACGGTACGGCGGTCCGGATCGAGGGCGAGATACCGCGTGCCGGTTCGACTCATGGCGTCGGCACGTTCGGTCGGCGTCGGCACCCGTCCCTGACGCCGATAGAAGCCCCAGGCCTTGGTCAGGGCACCCGTCGCAACGTCGAACGCGCCGGCCGTTTCGCGGGTGATTCGGGCGGCCAGTTCGAGCAAATTGAACAGGCCCGGTTCGACTTCCACTGGCCCGTTCGCCGCGACCGCGTTGAGTCGACTGACCTCGGAATGTTCCCGGTAGACGGACAGCTGATCCTCGAGTCGGTCGATCAAATCGAGGGCGGCCTCGGCGGCGGCCTGTCCATTCGGGGTTCCGAACGGCAACAGAATCTCGAACTCCGTGGCCATCGCCCGCCGGCCGACCCGCAGGACGGAAACGTCGGCCAGTGCGGGACTTTCGCCGAGAATCGCGGTCAGGAAATCGAGCGCCGGCATCGCCCGATTGTACCGCGCTGCCTTGGCTTCGCGGACAAATTCTTGTTGCCTCGAGTTAGGACAACTGAGGTTCGACAAATTCGCTGACCGCAGTTGGCTTTGGAACGCGGTAACCGCGTTCCATCAAGTCCGCGATGTGCATTTGCACCGCTTCTCGAATCAAGCGTTTCACCTGGCGCCGAGTTGTTGCGGCGGCGACGCATCCGGGCAAATCGGGCACGAAAGCGCCGAAACTCTTTGGCCCTTTCTCGATAACGACGAGATATTTCATTTCCGATCTCCTTTGAGGCCGGCTTGGCGAAGAACACTATTGAGGGATCCAACTCGTTTGCCAATTCTGGCGATGTGCTCCGCCAAGTCATCGACGGTCGTAAACTCAAGTCCGCGACCCTGATCGAGCTGATCGAATGCTTGCGTCGCCAGGTTCCGGAGCAATTCGATCTTCTGGGCTTCTTGCTTCGTCCGTTCTTCCAAGAGGCGCAGGCCCGCGCGCAGAACCTCGCTCGCGTTCTTGAACTGTCCCCCGTTGACTTGCTTTTCGACAAACTGGTCAAAATGGCTGGTGAGGTTGATGTTTCGCGTCGCCATGCCGATCCCCCAGAGGCAATCCGATCATCGTGGCCGCGTCGAGGTCGGTGTCTATTTCACTTGTGCCACGTCGTTGTACCCGACCTTCACCGCATTCTGAAGTGTCTCTCTTGCACGGTCGGCAACCTAATCAATTGTACATCTGACGAGAACTTTCGAAAAAATTTTGTCCGCTGGCATGCCCAATCCAAATATCCGGCCCGGGATGGCGAAATCCTCGCTCGTTGGTTCGACGACGTAGGCCAACCTCGTTCGGCGAACGAAGCACATGTTCGGTGGCCCGTTTGACGCGCGAAAGGGATTGACGCGGATCGGCCGTTTCCAGGGCGCGGGCGAGCAGTTCATTCGGAGTGACGCTGCGCCGGTTTCGGGCGAGCGACTTCGCCTCTCGTCCGATCCGACGAGTTTCTTTGGCGAGCGAGTGGCGCTTCGTTTCGCCCACTGGATTTGGCGCGGCGAGACTGACGATTTGTGTGGAACGAAACCCGGATTGCAGAAGCTCGTCTTGAAACGCGTTCCGACGAAGTTGGGGATCGCGGTTTTCAGCGGCAATACTCCGTCGCGGATAACGCCGGTCATTTGGCCGGTTTCGGCAGGGGCTTCGCTTCGAGTTCGGCCAACAGCTTCTTGAAGTCCTCGCGACGGCGGAGTGGGTCGAGGTCGGTGTCTTGCTTGAAGTGTGCCACGTCGTTGTACCCGGCCTTCACCGCCTTCAGCAGCGTCTCCATCGCCCGTTCGGCGTACTCGGTTTTCTTGTCGTCGATTTTGCACGAAGCGACCGAAAAGACGCGGGCGAGTTCGTACATGACCGAGGCCGGGACGCCCGCAACCTTCACCAATTCGGTGGCATCTGCAACCGCCTCGGAAACCATGCCGGCTTTCACCCGCGACATCGCTCGGCTGACGCGCATCATTCGTACTTGCTGCCGCGGGCTCAATTCGACGGCCTTGTCCCAGTCCTTCACCGCTTCGGCGTGCTGGCCCACCGCATCGTACGCTTCCGCCCGGCCCCAGTGGCTATTCTTCAGAAACTGCCTGGCGGCAACGTCCCGGCGGTCCGCTTCGCGAACAGACCCGAGGGTGGCGATCGCTTTGGTGTACCACGGCAGGCTCTCGGCTGGCTGCCCGCCTTCGCGTAACAGCGTGCCGAAATTGCAGTAGCAGCCGCCAAGAGTGAACCGGTAGTCGGGCACGGAGGGGAAGTCGGCCACGAGTCGTTCGCGGAGAGCGAGCGCTTGGCGGTAATGCTCCTCCGACTCCGACGACCTCCCCTGATCGCTCAACAGACTTGCCAGATTGTCGTGGCTGACGCTGAGATTTCGGCGATAGGTGGGCAGGCCAGGAAACTCGGTCACTGCCTTCTTCAGGATGCTGAGTGCTTTGCGGTACTGCTTCTCCGCTTCCGCTCGCTCGTTCTGAGCACTGAGCGCATCCCCCAGGTTGTTGAGCGTGCCGCCTTGGTCGTGGAGGTAGCTGGGCTTCTCGGGGAAGTCGGCCGCC
>JANLUE010001162.1:0-2422 GCA_031363325.1 Gemmataceae bacterium | reverse complement strand
GATCCAGACCAGGACAACAGTCACGGCGGAGGTCGCCAGAATTCCCCGGAAGAAATGGCGAGGCACCAAGAAGAGTAGCAACCCACAGACGGCGTAGAACTGCTCTTCGTAGCAAAGGCTCCAGGCCGGGCCGAGTTGAAGTTGATAGGGGTCCGGAGTGACGTGCGGTCGCCACGTCTCCGTCAAGGTCAGATTGCCAATCCACTGCTGCCAAGTGAGGTCGCCCGGCGGCGGGATCGGGCTATCGGAATCATTGAACAGACTCGGCGCGAGCGCGGCCGCGATCGCAGTCAATACCACGGCGACCCAATACGGAGGAAAGATTCGCCGGAAGCGCCGGATAAAGTATTGCCGCACATCGACGCCAGCCCGCCGATTCGCGTCGGCCGCGGCCGCGATGCAATAGCCGCTGATCACGAAAAAGAGTTGAACCCCAATTCCAAAGCGAGTAACGATCAGCAGCAATCGGCTACCAAATGGGCTGTCGAGTCGATCGGCCTCCGAATGAAAACCGTAACGCCCGTAGAATGACGCGTGCAGGACAACGATCATCAAGCACGCGATGCCGCGCCAGGCATCGAGGAGGTGATAGCGCGGCGACGCGGCGAGCGGAGGATTCGCGGGCATCGATTCGTCCTCAAGGAATGACGGCGGAGCGGTACTGGCCCGTCGACATCAGCTCTGTCCGGCGAAAATCCGCACGAACACCGTGATCGCCGCCAAGGTCGCCGCGCTCAAGCCGATGATGCGCCCGACGAGCCGACTCGCCAGCGGCGGAGCAAGTCCTGGTGCCCATTGACTCATAAGTTGGAAGTCGGCGGCGACCAGACCAAGCACGATGTAAGGCGTCAATGTGTAGACGCGTGAAAGCGACAACATGGCAAAGGCAACCCCGATGGCCGAGGCCAGAATCGGAGTGCGCAAGCGACGAAACACGGGAGGGAATTGGCGATTTGCTCCCAGGCGAAACAAGACGGCCGCGGGGTAAACGAACAAGGCCAAAAACGTCGTGCCGCCAACAACTCCAAGTTCGGCATAAGCATGGACAAAGGAATTGTGCGCCACGAGCCCGGCTTCTTCGTGGAATCGACCCGCGCCAATTCCGAAGACAGGAGATCGTTGCAGCAACTGCAAACCGTCGCGCCACAATCGAATGCGATGTTGACTCGTATCGTTTTGATCGGTCAGGTCGATGCTGGTCTGCCGTCCCTCGAACACGGTGAACAACCCGATCAAAAGCGGCGAAGCCACCAACAGCGTTCGCTTCAAGCCGAATCGAGCGGCCATCAGACTTGTAATGGCGGCCATCAAAGTCAAAAAGCCGCCACGCGAGTGCGTCAGCGACAGGGCGAAACCCATGATCGACAACGGCACCAGCCAAAACCCACGTCGCCAGGTGCCGGATTCACCCAGGCGCGAGACGCCAATCATCATACCGACAACCAAAATCATGCTGAGGTCGTTCGGGTCGTTGAAGATCCCAGGCCCGCAAAGCCGCTCGAGATCGACCATTTCGCCCGTCGCCGAATCCAGTTCTCGATACCGGAGCGATTGAAAGGCGAGATCGATGTAATCGAAGTGATCGAGCAATGCCAATAGGCTCACACCAACGATCATTGCGCCAATCCAAGTCAAAAACCGTCGGAGTCGCGCGGGCGAATCCATCACCGACACGAGCAACAGATAGTAGGCGACGATCTTGAGCATCGTTTCGCCCCACTCGATCGCCAGCCCGGCCTGGCCATGCGAGAGGTGCGATAGGGCCACGCAGGCGGGCAAGGCGAGTACGCCAATGGTGATGGGGTTCTTCTGAAGGCTTCTCAGCGTCAGTTGGCGCAGGATGGCGGGGCCTGTCGCGACGAGGGCCGTCACGATCAGGGCTTCGTAGATCGGCACGCCTTCCAGCCCCGGTACGATCTCGGCTGGGCGGACGAACAAGGCCGCGTTGACCAGCAAGAAGAGGTAAAACCTCATTGCCCCACTCCGGCCCCACCGTGGCGGAGAGCCCTTGACATGGCATCGTTCACCAAACTCGTCATTGGAGCGATCACGCCCGACACGCGTCGGCCGAAGTCGGATGGGCCGACGAGCGCACGGCGGCGGGTCGCTGGCACGAGATATCGTGCGTCAAGGCGGGAATCTGAAGCGGCCTTCGGAGCAAGCCGAATGGAACTCCGCCGACGTTCATCGCCGTCCCAACCACTAATCGGAAGTCCAGCCACGCCGTGCCCACCACGACATAGTGCAGGTCGCACGCCAGTTTCTTGCGCACGCTCTCAATGTCCGTGTCGGGTGGCAGTTGCACTTGGGCCAGGCCGGTCAATCCCGGGCGGACCCCGAGGCGGCCGCGATAACCGGGGAGGGCGGATTCGAGCGGGCCAACGAGTTCCGGTCGCTCGGGGCGCGGCCCGACGAGGCTCAT
>JANLUE010001024.1:0-3202 GCA_031363325.1 Gemmataceae bacterium | reverse complement strand
CGGCACGGTGACGATCAACGAAACGATCACGAAGCGCATAAAAGACTCCAGCGAATGAATGTCGAGGAACGGAATCAATCGAACGTCGACCGCGAACTGGCTTTCAACGGCGCGGACGAAACGAACTCTCCCGGCGAGATTTCCGGTTCGTCGTCGGCTGACGCCGCCGTCCACACGCCACGAGGCAGCGGCGAAGATTCGGGTACGACGATCGCCGGTGCCGACTCGATCTCGGGCGTCGGTCGATCGCGTGGCCACAACGCCACGAGGGTTGCGACCTGACCGAGCGCCAACAACCCGGCGACGACCGGCCAGGTTCGCGAGCCGCGGGCGGAACGTCGGCCGGCCTCGAACAATAGGCCGTCGCGGTCGAAACCGAGTGTCGGCGTGAACTTCGCCAGCGCGTCGGTCACCGGGTCGGATTGGTTGGACATGGAACACCCAGGATTTCGCGAAGGGCGGCGAGCCCAGCCTCGTAACGTCGGAACGCCGTGCTCGCGGAACAAACGGTGACGCCGGCAATCTGCTCGAACGTCAGCCCACCCCAGAGCCGGGCCACGATCGTCTCACGCAATTCCGCCGGCAAGCGTTCGAGCGCGGCCACCGCCCGGTCCGCGTCAAGCCCGCCCACTTCCGGTTCAACGAACCAAGTCGATGGTTGGGCGATCGTCTCGCGACGCTTGCGCCGGCGTTCCGATTTGGCCGCGTCGAGGGCGCCGTTCCGAACGACACGGTATAGCCAGGCGACCGGGTCGCCGAGCGTTGGCGTATTCGCATGGAAGAGTTTCAGGAACGCGTCCTGAACGACGTCCTCGGCGACCGCGCAGAATTGCCGGGCAAACAGCACGAGCGCCGGCCCATGCCGGTCGAGCAGTTCGCCGAAGAGCCGCGGGGTCATTGCCACACAGACGACACGTGAAGGAATAGATTCCGCGAAAATGCTTCCGTCATTGATAGTCGCCCAGCCCCAACGCGATCCGACGGAGCATTGCTCGCAATTCAAATCGCTTCGCGGTCGCCAGTCGTGCCGCTTCGTCCTCGATCACCAATCGAAATCGAACCTCGGCCCCCGGGCGAAGTTGGCCGAGCGCGTCGAGGTCGGCCGAGACGACGTGGGCGATCTTCGGGTAGCCGCCGATCGTTTGGCCGTCCACGCCGAGCACAATGGGCCGACCATCGTTGGTGATTTGCACCGCGCCCGGCGCCACCGGCTCGGACACCAGTTCTCGCTTGGGCAAAATCAACGGCGGGCCATCGAGGCGAACGCCCATCCGGTTGCTTGCCGGTTGAACGCGATAGGTGTTCTCGAAGAACGTCGCATCGAACCAGTCGGCCTGCGGGCCGGGTAGGCACCGAATCTCCACTACGTGCGATGGAAACCATTCGATGCCGCGGCCCGGGCGGGTCGAGGTCGCGCACGCGAGTTCGTTTCCGGCGACGATCGGCTCGAAAGCAGAAACGCTATCGAGCACGCGCGGCGCGTGGAACCCGCCAACAACGCAAAGGTACGCTCGACAACCGCTGGCCGTGCCGCCGATCCGCAAGACCTGGCGATCGCGAAGGGTGAAGGAATGGTTGGCCAAGACGGGGGCTTCATCGACGAAGAGTTGGAACGGGGCCCCGAAGACACACAGTCCAACTTCGCCGACCGCTCGAAGCGCCGGGCCAGCGAGCGTGAGTTCGAGGGCCGGCGCGTCGATCGAGTTGCCGAGGAGTGCATTGCCAAGAGCGAATGCGGTTGAATCGGCCGGGCCGCCGACCGGCACGCCGAGCGCCCGCGACCGGGGCCGGCCGCGATCCACGACCAGCGAGTGCGTGCCGGCACTGAGCACGCGCAGGGTCATGCGAACGGCCTTAGCTCGATGCCCGAACGGATCAATTCGGTGCGAAGAGTGCGGACGAATTCGACCGCCCGGGGGTTGTCGCCGTGCACGCAGACCGTGCGAACGCCGTGATTACGGATCAGCCCCCGGACCTGTTCGACGGCGTCGGCCGGGTCTTCGATGAACGCATCGGACTGATCGCGTGGCACGAGCGAACCGTCCGGTCGATAGCGTCGATCGGCGAAGCCTTCCGCGAAGAACGTGACGCGACCCGTGGACCGATACTCGAGCCGCGATCCTGGCAGGCCAACGACCGGGAGCCCGGCCAATGCGGCCGCACTCACGATCGCGTCCGCGTACGAATCGTCTCGGCACGCCTGGTGATACAGGCCGCCGTGTGGCTTGACGTACTTCAACGACACTCCGAACGAATCGGCGAGTTTGCGCAGATAAGCCAGTTGATTGTGTACGAGTTCGAGCAAATCGCGAGTGGGGGCCGCGAGTTCGCGGCGTCCGAAGTGCAGGCGGTCCGGGTAGCCGGGATGAGCCCCGACGGTGACACCGTGTCGAGCCGCGAGTTTCAAAGTCGCGGCGATTTCCGCTTCGGTGCCGGCGTGCGCGCCACAACTGACGTTCGCGGACGTGAGCAGGGGAATGAGTTCGGCATCGAGGCCGGCCCCCTCGCCCAGATCACAGTTCAGGTCGACAACCATTTGGGCTGGGGCCTCGGGATTGAGGTCAAAGATTCAAGCTTCGAGTTTCCAGAAATGATTTTAGTTCCCGGATTCTTGCGAAAGTTCAGGATTACGCCCCGACAATAAATTAGAACCCGCATTCGGCGATCGTGACCGCCCCCTGGGGGATACATTCGCAATCGCCGACCTCGGCCGGCAGGAGCCAGACGGAGCCACGTTCAATTGGGTACTCAACTCCGGCGTGGCGAAGCGTCGCGCGTCCGCCCGTGCCAACCAGCACGCGACATTTGCCAGGCTGGCCCGCCCAGAAGGGCAAGGCCGTGTCCCAGACGCCGAGCGTGAACTGATCGCACTCGACGAGTGGGACCAGGCGAATTCGGCCGTGTCCTTCATCCGTCGGATGGATCGGCCGACAGGGACCAATGTTCCAGTCGATGCTGGCGAGCGCCTTGTCGACGTGGAGTTCGCGCTTTTTGCCTGTCTTCGGGTCGGTGCGGTTCCAGTCGTACAGGCGATAGGTCAAGTCGCTCGGCTGTTGCACTTCGAACAACAGCAAGCCGGCCCCGATCGCGTGAACGGTGCCCGCCTCGAGAAAAAAGCAATCGCCGGGCATCGGCTCGTGAGCAGCGCGTCCCCAGTCGGGAGCGTTGAATCGGATGTTGTCGAGCGTTCGCTTTAGTTTGG
>JANLUE010000117.1:0-3785 GCA_031363325.1 Gemmataceae bacterium | reverse complement strand
GATCTCGCTCGAGTCATGGTCGTATCGGTCCTCGGCGGATTACTCGGTATTTTGGCGATGATTCCGCTGCGGCGAGCGTTCATCGTCAAGATGCACGGGAGGCCGGGTCAACCTGGCACGCTCTTGTATCCGGAAGGAACGGCCTGTGCCCAGGTGTTGATCTCGGGCGAAAAGGGCGGCACGACGGGCAAGACCGTGTTTTTCGGATTTGGCCTGGCGTTCGCGCACAAGTTCATAACCGAAGGCATGGCACTTCTCGTTAGCACGGTGAAATTGCCATTCACGTTCATCAATAAGTCAGCCGTGTTCGCGCAGGAAATGGCGTCGGAACTCCTCGGAGTCGGCTACATCATCGGCATGCGGACCAGTTCGATCATGATGGCCGGAGCAGTGCTCGGCTATCTCGTGATCATTCCGCTGATTTTCTTCGTCGGCGAGCATGCGACGAAGGCAATCCCGCCGGGTGACAAGCCAATTTCCGAGATGAGTGTCAAAGATATCCGCAACAATTATCTGCTTTTCATCGGCGCTGGCTGCGTCGCGACGGCCGGGATCATTAGTATGTTGCGCACGCTGCCGATGATCGTTCGGGGAGTCGCCTCCAGTTTTGGTGGACTCGGTGGCAAGGGCGAAGCGACGGGCGAGCGAATCGTGAAGCGCACCGACCACGATATGTCGATGAAGGTCGTGATTTTCGGAAGCCTCGGACTGATCGGGATTCTCGCGTTGTTCATGGCCCGGGAGGTCGACCCAATTAAGGCAGGGTTGGGGGCCGCGCTGGTGGTCGTATTCGGTTTTCTCTTCGTGACGGTGTCGTCGCGACTCACCGGTGAAATCGGCTCGTCTTCCAATCCGATTTCCGGAATGACCGTTGCCACCCTGATGTTAACCTGTTTGATCTTTCTCGCTTTGCAAATGACCAGCGTCGAAGAACGAGTTCTCGCGCTATCGATCGCCGCAGTGGTTTGCGTCGCTTCATCGAATGGTGGCACGACGGCTCAATCCCTCAAGACGGGCTTCCTGGTCGGGGGAACACCCAAAGCCGGTCAATACGCGATCCTGGTGGGAGCGCTCATTTCATCGATTGTGATCGGCGGAATTCTCATCGGATTCAATGAATCAAAAGTCGTCTATAGTCAGAAGCCGGAAAACTTGCCGAACGTCACACTCAAGCCAAATGAAATCGAGCGACTAACACAGTCTGAGAATCATGATGGCGTGACGTATGCGGTCTTCGACACGCGCAACGAGGAGTTGACGAAGGATGCGGGCGGATATGTGCCTCGACCCGAAGTCAAGGGCGTACGGGAAGGGCGTTACTTGGTCGAGAAAGACTCCGGAAAAATTCGTTGGCTCAAAGACAGCACGATTATGGGGAAGCTCGATCAAAACGACGATGGCACACCGGTGAAACGCGAGTTCGACGCTCCGAAGACTCAAGTCATGGGAATCATTATCAACGGCGTTTTGAAGCGCGATTTGAATTGGACGATGGTCGCGCTCGGCGCGATGATCGCGGTCATGTTGGAATTATGCGGCGTGTCGGCCCTCGCCTTCGCCGTGGGTGTGTATGTGCCGATTCAATTCTCCGCGCCGATCTTCATGGGTGGAATCGTGCGCTGGCTCGTGGATCGAAAATACTCGAAACAGGCGGCCGCCGAAATCGCGGCGGCGGGCGACGACCCAGGTGCCCGCGCGCAAGCCGAGATCAACGCGATTCGTCGCTCGGAAACGAGCCCCGGTGTGTTGCTCGCCTCGGGCTACATCGCTGGAGGTTCATTGGCGGGCGTGCTGATCGCCTTCCTGGCGTTCGGCGATGATACTCCGGACGATCTGGCGACTTACCAATATCGGACCGTGGCCGTCGGTCAGGAGTTGCCATTGCCGAAGGCCGCTGACGCTGTCGCCCAGCGTGAACTCGGCATCGATCGTGCCGCCATCGAGACGAAGAAGCCGACCGAACGAACGGCGGCCGAAGAAGCTCAGCTCAAACGACTCGATGCGTACACCAAGGAGATCATTGGCCTGAGCGGCGACGCGGCTTACCGTTGGGTCAAGGTTCCGGCCGGTACGGTCCTGAAACTCTCGGGCGTCGAGCCATACGCACTCGACAAGCCCACGACACTCGGTGATATTGCAACGAATTTGTTCAAAGATCCGGCGGCGGCGAAGAACCTGGCCGACTTGAATTCGGTCGCGTTGAACCTGAAGCCGGACGTCAAGGCGGAGGCGGTAGTCGTCCCCGCCGGAACCGAGATCAAGGTGCCCAAGCGGTTCGAGGTCACCGAAGAGATGACGCTCGCAGCGGCCGCGTCCAAGCTTTTGGGCCGCGAGCGAAAGGCGAAGCAACTCTTCGAACGCAACTCAACCGTCCTCAAGCAACCGGACAGTTTGCCCGCCCAGGCCGAACTGAAGCTGCCGCAACCCGACTGGCCGGCTCTGCTCGCCTTCGGGGCCCTCATCGTTATCTTGTGGTTGGTTGGGGCCGGGTTGCTGTTCCGTGGCCCCGCCGAGTAACGGCCCCATTCGCATGGATGCCCTCCGTATCGCCGTCGTCGGGACGCCGCGGACTGGGAACACCTGGGTCCGCCATCTCCTGGGGACCGCCTACGGCGTGCCGCACTTTTCGCGGCACGCCATGAGCGACGCCGATTGGGACACGCTACCGCCCGAGGTTGTACTCCAACTTCACTGGCGGCGGACGCCGGAATTCGAGGCGACCCTCAATCGCCACGGGTTCCGCGTCGTGACCGTCGCGCGGCATCCGATCGATGTGCTCATTTCGATTTTGCATTTCTGCATTTATGAATCGGAATCGGAACACTGGCTTGGCGGGGCCGGCGGGTCGGAGGCGAGCATCTTCGCGGCGATGCCCCGGAGTCGGCCGTTCATCGAGTACGCTCAGGGTTCTCGCGCCGCCGAGTTGCTGGCCGTCACGCCCGATTGGTGGGGCCAACCGGGCAGCTTCGGCCTGCGCTACGAGGACTGCGTCCGCGATACGGACGCCGAGTTGCAACGAATCGAGACGGCGTTCGGCCCCGTTCGTGGCTCGCGGCCGGCGGTCATCGACGCCTGCTCGATGGGGCAGCTTCGCAAAGGGGCGACGAACAACCATTTCTGGAAAGGCTCGCCCGGCCTTTGGCGCCAACTTCTAACGACCGACGAAACTGCGGAGATTTGCCCGGCGATTGCGAAGGTACTTTCCGAACTCGGCTACGCGGCCGACGCGGACCCGAACCTCACCGCGAGCCAGGCCGATCGCAATTGGGTCGCGCTCGTCGGCGACGAGATCAAGTCCACGCTTCGCCGCACGACCGAGGGCCACTTGGCGCAATTGAGGGAAAAGGACGACCGCATCGCCGAGCAAGATCGCCACACGGCTCAACTGGAACAGCGGCTCCGCGACTCAGTCTGCCTGTCGGGGCCAATGGCGCGAGCGCTGAAGCGGTTCTGGAATCGGCGGAGGGCGAAGCGAAAATGACTAATCACCGAGTAGCAGCGTAAGTTCGGAGAATAGTACGAAAACAGCTAACCACAGAGTCACAGAGATCACAGAGGAAAACACGGAATGACATTCGCATTGATCGAACATCAATTCGCAGTTTCAAACAGAACAATCAACGGCTCTCTGTGAACTCTGTGACTCTGTGGTTAGTCGGCTTCAAGCTTCTAACGAGGCTCCGCCTCAGACCTACGAGGCATGTTGGTGGCTGGTTCCATAAGAATGGCTCCGGCCGATCGGCGGGTCTGCTCGCGCAGCCCCATTAATAGACCGCTCAAGGCGG
>JANLUE010001003.1:0-1328 GCA_031363325.1 Gemmataceae bacterium | reverse complement strand
GCTTGCCGGTCGCGCCTTCATACAAGTGGAGGTTGTTGTCCGTCGCCCCAATCGCGACCAACGACTCGTCCGGATTAACGGCGACGGCCGACGTGTAGTTCTCGTAGGGGTTCTTCAAATCGAGCGTCTGTTCCCAGATGCGCTTGCCGGTTTCGGTGTCGTAAACGCGGACGGCCATGTCACGCTCGGTGACGGCGAGGCGTTTGGATTTGCGGAAGAAGTCCATGCGGACGGCCTTGTCCGTCAATTCGAGAACGCGTGTTTCCTTGCCGGAGTCGGCCTCCAGCAATCGAATCGACTTCGGGTTCTCGCTGGTCACGACCGCGAGCGTGCGGCCGTCCGGCGAATAACGGGCGTACGTGTAGTGCCCGACGAACGCGAGTCGATCGTCGCCCGGTTGAAGTTGACCGGCGTTGATGTTCGCGATCACGAAGCGAACGGTGCCATCGAGATCGCAGACGAGTAAACCTTCGGCCCCACCGATCGCCAGTCGCTTGCCGTCCGGCGACACGTCGATCGACCTGATCTGAGTCGGGCAATTGACCACCGTTTTGAACGGAATCGTCAGCGACTTGAAGGCCCCGGTCGCATTGTCCCAGAAGCGCAGTTCGCCTTGACCCTGGCCAACCGTCACGATCGTGCGGCCGTCGGGCAGGTACGCGGCCGGTCGGGTGCCGTAGCCCGTGCCGCGCCCGTCGCACTCGCCGCGCCATTTCTCCTTGCCCGTAGCCGTGTCCCAGGCGATCACCTTGTCGCCAATTCCGATCACCGTCTTGCCGTCCGGAGAAAGGACAACATCCGTTGAACTCGACGGGTGTTGAAACCGCCGCGTGCCGAGTCGCAAGATCGCGCCGTCGGGCAACGGATCGCCAAGCGCGTCGACCTTGGGTTCGAGTTTCACCTCGACGGATGCCTTGCCCTTCGGCTCGCCGGGTGAAGGCACTTCGGTCGCGGTACCGAGCCAGATTCCCACACTGAGCGCGAACGTCGAGAGGGCGGCCAAGACACCGGCGATGTGGATGGCGAACGCGGCCGGGCGGATGGCCAGCGCCGATTGGACGGTCCGCGCGACGAGCGCGGGCGAAACCGCCAGGGCTGCGGCCGGCGCGATCAGGAGCGACCGCAGCGCCACGTCGGCCGACAGGCCGCGCCGAGCTAACCGGGCGAGCAATTTTTGCCGGCCGCGTTCGAGCAATCCCTTCACGACCGTGGCCGAGAGGCCGAGTCGTCGGCCGGCTTCGGCCTGTGTTTCGCCTTGCCAGTAACACGCCAAAAGGACGGCCCGATGTCGCTCGGGCAAGTCGGCCACTTCGCCATCGAGCACGGCC
>JANLUE010000999.1:0-13038 GCA_031363325.1 Gemmataceae bacterium | reverse complement strand
GCCAAAGCCGTGCGCGTTTTGCTCGTCGAAGACAACAAGCCCCTGGCCCGGGCCCTCCGCCTGGGGCTCGAAGAAGAGGGGTTCGCCGTCGATGCGGCCGAGGACGGGGAAGAAGCGGACCACAAGGCCCGTTCCACGACGTACGACGCGATCATCCTCGATCTGATGTTGCCCAAGAAGGACGGCCTGACCGTGCTCAAGGGTTGGCGCTCGTCCGGACTACAGACCCACGTCCTCGTCCTGACGGCTCGCGGCACGCTCGACGACAAGGTGAAGGGGCTCGATACCGGGGCTGACGATTACCTGAGCAAGCCGTTCGAGCTGGTCGAACTGCTCGCGCGATTGCGGGCGTTGATTCGCCGTGGCCATCAGGTCAAAGATCCGATCCTGCGGGTTCACGACTTGCAAGTGGATACCGCAGCCCGCACGGTTAAGCGGGCCGGCAAGCCGATCCACCTGACGCCGAAGGAATACGCTCTGCTCGAGTTCCTGGCCTTCCACGCCGGCAAGGTGGTGACCCGGACTATGATCTGGGACCACCTCTGGGACGAACACGACGAGAGCGTATCGAACGTCGTGGACGTGTATATTCGTTATCTGCGGAACAAAATCGACAAGGACTTTTCGCCGCCGTTGATCATGACGCGCTGGGGCGAAGGGTACATGCTTCGCGCCGAGGACGATCCCGGGACCACCAAGCCGCCGGCCGGGAAGGCCCCATGACCTCCATTCGCCGAACGCTGCTCGTCAATGTGTTGCTGCTCCTGGTCGTTACCCTGGGAGTGGTCTCCGTGGTCGTCTACCGAACCTCGGCCGACGCGTTGCGGGAGAAACAACGGTCGGCCCGTGAGTTGGTCGAACTTCGTTACGAAGACCAACTCGACGAGGAATTGCGAACGCGGGCGGAGATTCTGGCCCGCGACGTGCAATCGAACTTCCAGCCGGACGAATTCTGGGCTCGATTGACGGCCGCTGAACTGTTCGGGTTGGCGAACGGCCTCACCGGTCCATCCCAACAGATCAACCAGTACATCCACTCGCTGCATCGGCCGACGAACTGGTGGCAACTTTCCCGGCTGTCGTCGAAGCTCACGTTGAATGAAGAAGACATCTATCACGACCGCGAAGGCGATGCGGCCTTCGAGTTCGTGCAACTCTCGGACGATCGGGGGCCAACCTGGATGTCCAAATCGCTCACCGGTCAAGCGATGTCGGCCGACACCGGGTTCAATCGCAAGTCGACGGACTATTCGCAGAAAGTCGATACGCTCGCGCTGGCCGATGGCCGCACCGTGCGGCGGATGACGCTCTTGAAACCGGTCATGCGTTACGGTCGCGTGAATAGTCCCGGCTTCGCCCGACCGCGCAAGGACGATTCTCCGCCGGCCTCGCGCGCGGTCGTCGGCATTTCGGCGGCCGCCCGCATCCCCCCGCCACCGCGAAACCAGGGCCCATTCTTCGGCGGCCCGCCGATGGGCGATCGGCCGAACTTCCTCATCCAGTGCGCCTGGGACACCAGCGCCGACAATCCACGGCTCGCCGACAAACTTCAGGCACGCAACGAACAGTTCGCGGCGATCGATGCGGAAACCGATTCCGGCATTCGCAACTTGCGGGCGACGATTGGCTGGGCGGTCGTTGCCGCGCTGGGCGGAACGTTGCTCGGTGGCTGGTTCCTCGTCGGGCTTGGCCTATCACCGTTGCGCCGCTTGTCGCACGCCGTCAGCCAGATTAGCCCGCGTGACTTGCACCTGTCGCTCGACCCGCGCGGGCTGCCGTCCGAGATCAACCCGGTGGCCGAGCGTTTGTCCCGATCGCTCACGGACCTGGAGGCCGCGTTCGCTCGGGAAAAACGGGCGGCCGCCGACATCTCACACGAACTTCGCACGCCGATCGCGGCCCTGATTACGACCCTCGACGTGACGTTGCGAAAGCCCCGGACGGCGGACCACTATCGCGAGACGCTCACCGATTGCCGGGCCATCGCGGCTCAACTCGGCCAACTTGTCGAGCGCATCCTCGTGCTGGCCTGGCTCGACGCCGGGGCCGACGAACTACGAACGGAGCGCGTCGAGATTACCGATCTGGTCGGCGGTGTGGCCGCGATCGCCAAGCCGCTCGCCGAAGCTCAGGGCCTGTCGCTCAAGGTTGATGTCCCCGATTCGCTCTCGGTTCGCACCGACCCAGACAAGCTTCGCGAAGTCGTGATGAACCTGACCCACAACGCGATCGCCTACAACCGGCCGGGCGGCGAAGTTGAACTGCGGGCTTCGACACACGCGACGGGAGTCGCCATCGAAGTCCGCGATACCGGCATCGGCATGCCGCCCGAGATCCACGAGAAGATCTTCGAACGATTCTTCCGCGGCGATCCGTCGCGGACGGCGACGGGGGTCCACGCCGGGCTCGGCCTCGCGATTGTCAAAGAGTACGTCGACCGGCTCGGCGGCCGACTGACGGTCGAAAGCACTGTTGGCACGGGCAGCCGGTTCCGCATCGAATTGCCGAACGCACTTTGACTGGCCACGTGCGGAATACGCGGAAGCATCGTACGGCATTGTTAAGTCCCCTTATCATGCCCACATGTCCGCAACCGACCTTTTCCACGAAGCACGCCTGACCGAGGCCCTGACGGCCCAGCAGAATGTTGTCGCCGCGAGCCCGGACGATGTCGGCGAGCGCTTGCTCCTCTGCGAGTTTCTGGCGTACGCGGGGCGGCGTGACGACGCCCGAACGCAACTCGCGGCCATACCCCGGTCGGCACCGATGATCGCGGACTATCTGGACGGCTGGCTGCAGTTGCTCGCCGCGGACGAAGCCCGTCACGCGGGGACGGGCCCGAAGTTCCTGCTCGATCCGCCCGAACACATCGCGGCGCGACTCGCCGCACTCAAGCGACACGATGCGAGCGACATTCAGGAAATGGACGACCGGGCCGCCTGGCTCGAAGGACACGTCGATGGTCGTGAGTTCGATGGCTGGCGCGACACGGACGACGTACTCTCGGTCGTGCTGGAAGTGTTCGTCTCGAGCGAGTTTCTCTGGGTCCCGCTCGAACAAATCCGCAAGCTTCGGTTCGGCCAGGTCGAAGTGCTCCGCGATTCGCTGTACCGGCCCGCCACGCTCTGGCTGACCGATCGCCAGCGAATCGACGTTTACGTCCCGTCGCTCTACGTCGATACGGCCACTCACCCCGAGGACGGCCTGCGGATCGGGGCCGGCGTCGACTGGGTCGAGCGCGATGGCTTGATGCGCGGCGTTGGTGCCAAGGCCTTTCTGTTCGGCGAGGAGGAACTGGCGATCGACGAGTTTCGCCAGGTCGAAGTTCGCCTGTCATGAACGAAGTCTATTGTCGCGCCGCCCGAATCTCGGCGGCCGCCCGACTTCGAGCGTCGAGCGCCACCGGGTCGCCTTCCAGGAGTCCGGCCAGCACCTGGATGTACTGATCGTTGCTTTCGCCGATCTCGACGGACGAGCGCTCCAGGCCATGGTCGGTCTGCACGTAACACACGGACGCGCCTTCGTATTCCGTGACGGCCTGAAGCGGGACCATCAACGCGGCGGCGACCGTTTGCACGTGAATCCTCACTTCGGCCGTCATGCCCGGCTTCAAGCCCGCGTGCGTCGGCAAGTCGAGCACTTCAATCTCGACCAGGTATTCCTTCACCGTTTGCCGGTACCCCTCCGACTGGGCGATCGTACCGACGGACTTCACCGTGCCGGTCAGGGGGTGATTCGGCAACGCGTCGACTTGAAGTGAGGCCGATTGACCGATCGCGATCTTCTTGATGACGGACTCGTGAATCTTGACCTTCGCCTTCATCGAAGTCAGATCGGGCAACGTGAAGATCGGTTGCTGATAGTAGATGGTCGCACCCGCCTGAATACGTGTCGTTTCGTCGTAGTAGCCGCGCTTGAAATAGACCACGATGCCCGCTTGCGGGGCCTTCACCACGCATCGATCGATTTGCAATTGAATGCGGTCGAGCGTTTGTTTCTCGAGTCGAACCGTCGTCTCGGCCGCTTCAACATCGGTCCGGGCTCGCTCCGTGGCCGCCTTCTGGCTTGCACGAGTGCGGGTCAGTTGTCGCTCGGCCTCGCGAGCTTTGCCCGCGAGTTCGACCGTCTTCAGCCGTCGTTCGTACTCCTGGAGCATGCCCAGCTCGGCTTCCGCTTCGCGGACCGCGATCCGTTTCTGTTCGACCGCCAATTCCTGAACGCGCACCTGCTCGAGGGGCAAGAAGCCTTTCTTCACCAGGCTGCGGGTGAAGTCCAGGTTGTCCTCGGCCTCCTTCAATTCCTTTCGGCCGAGGCCCACTTTGCCCTGCTTGTTCTCGAGCGCCACGGCGAACTCGCGCTGCTGATATTTCTCGAGCGTGATCTTGGCGAGGTCGAGCGCCAGCTCGGCCTTGTCGATTTCGCTCAGCTCGCGGTTCTTCTGGACTTCGTAGTCGCCGATCGCCGCCTTGGCCCGCCCGTCGGCCGACTTCCAGCGAATCTCCTGATCGGCGAAGCGCTTCTGCAATTCGTCCGTGTCGAATCGCCCGACCTCCTGCCCCTTGACGACGGGCGTCCCTTCCGGCAACAGCGAGACGAGCTTGCTCGCCGCCCCCTCGACCTCGCACCGTACGACCACGAGGCGAGTGCTATCCAGCTCGCCGCGCTCGGTCACGACGACCGGAAGGTCGCCACGCCGAACGGGCGAAGTCAGCGCGTCGGCCGCATGCTTGGCTGGCCGAGCCAGGTAGGCGATCGGGGCACAGATCGCGAGGCCGATCAGAGCGACTTTTCGCAATCGGCGGAATCGGCCGGGCTGACTCGATCGGCGGCTGGCCTGAGCGCGCGTCGGCTTGAGCGATGCGATCGGCAACTCCGGCGCGTGCGAATGGATTGGCGGGATCAGATCGACGTTCATGGAGAGATACCCGTGCGGGTCGAAGCGGTGGGAACGAACGCTCGCCGGAGCTTGGGCGCTGGCCGGGAGCAACAAGCGGAAGGTGGGCGGTGGGCGACTGGCGGTGAGCGAGATCAAACGTTCAAGGTTGCCGGGTGGCATCGAGCGGTAGGTCACGGGGTGCGAGCCACGTGTGGAAGTAGCATAGCAGCGCGACCGCGCGAGTGAAAGGTGAATCCGGTTTTGGTGTTGCGCAACTTTCCCCCGCCCGACAACACACGCTCATCGCCGTTTCACGTGGCTCGTCAAGTCGCACTCGGCGGCCAGGGCGTCGAGGCGCGGGGCAATTTCTTCAAATCGGGCGGCCGACATCTCGAACGACACTATGACGCGATCCGCGCTCTCTTCGACAACTGGTTCGGCGATTCGCTCGAGGCACAACGTCTTCAGCGTGCTTGGCGAGAAGCCCGTGAGTTCGAGTTCCGGCAGCTCCTGGAGTTCGACGAGCACCTCGCGGAGTCGGCCGGGGTCGTAGCGGCCCTGGGCTTCCTGGTTGTTCAGGATCACGTTCAGCGCTCGTTCGCGGGCGTCCGTCAAGTTCACGACCGAGACGGGCACTTCGCGAACGCCCAGCGCCTTCAGAATCCGGAGCCTCGCGTGGCCGCCGACCACGCGGCCCGTTCGCACGTTCCAGATCAATGGTTCGACCAGTCCGAACTCGCGGAGCGACGATTCGAGCTTGCGATAGGCCGGATCGGTTGGTTGCAGCGTCTTGCGCGGGTTGTAGTCGGCCGGTACGAGTTGCTCGATCGGCAAGTGCCGAAGCTCGAACGTGACAGTTGGGGATTCCATAAGACACTCCCGAATTGCGTGAGGGACGTGGGATGTTGAAGTGGACCGGGCTCGCGATCGTCTTGATTACCGCGGCCCCGGTCGGCGCCGCCGAGGGGCTCGACGTGTCGCCCGTCTCGGCCGCGCCGTTCGCGCTACTGTTACTCGCGATCGCGATCTTGCCACTGGTCGCTGGACACTGGTGGCACGCCAATCGGAACAAGGGGATCGTCGCGGCCGCGCTGGGCATACCGACGGCCGGGTACCTGTTGTCGCTTGGCGAGCCGGGTCGAGCGGCGCTCGTTCACGAACTGACGGAGTACTTTTCGTTCCTTTCGTTGCTGTTCGCGCTGTACGTCATTTCCGGCGGGATCGTGCTCCGGGGCGATTATCTCGGTCGGCCGCGAACCAACCTGCTACTCCTGGCCGCCGGCACCGTCCTGGCGAATTTCATTGGCACCACCGGCGCGAGCATGGTTCTCATCAGGCTAATATTGCGGATCAACTCGGAACGCAAGCTCACCAGTCACATTCCGGTGTTTTTTATTTTCACGGTGAGCAACACGGGGGGACTGTTAACCCCTCTCGGCGACCCGCCGTTGTTTTTGGGCTTCCTCAAAGGCGTCGATTTTTTCTGGACCATGAACTTGTGGAAGGAATGGCTGGTCGTCAACGGACTCGTACTGGCCGTCTTCTACATTTGGGACACGCTTGCGTTTCGCCGTGAAGCGCCCGAAGACTTGAAGGCGGACCGCGAGCGCATCCACCGGTTCCGCGTGGCGGGCCTGAAGACCAACGCCCCACTCCTGGTCATCGTTATCTTGGCCGTGTTATTCCAATCGGCCCAGGTCGGTCGAATCGTCGGCAACGCACTCGGACTTGGCGACCTCACACTCGCGCGGCCCTGGGGCGAGTGCGTCATGCTTCTGGCGGCATGCCTATCGCTTGCGTTTTCGCCGAAGCATTTGCACAAGGAGAACCGCTTCGCGTGGGGGCCGATCGTTGAGGTGGCCGTCCTGTTCGCGGGCATTTTCGTCACGATGGCCCCGGCCCTGGCCTTGTTGAAGGAACACGGCCCGAAGCTCGGCATCACCGAGCCGTGGCAATACTTCTGGCTGACCGGGGGTCTTTCGTCGTTCCTGGACAACGCTCCGACGTATGTGACGTTTGGCACCCTGGCGGCCGGGGGCGACGATTTCTCGGCCCTCGCGGCGAACAAGTCTTCGATCCTCGCGGCGATCAGTTGCGGGGCCGTGTTCATGGGCGCGAACTCGTACATTGGCAACGGCCCCAACTTCATGGTGAAGTCCATCGCCGAAGAAGCCGGCTACCCGATGCCCTCGTTCTTCGGGTACATGGTGAGGTATGCACTGCCTGTCCTGGGGCCGATCTTGTTGGTGGTGACGTGGGTGTTTTTCTGGTAAACCACCTCGAGGTGGGCCGGGATGAAGTCGCTCTCCCAACAACTCACGACGAACTGGTTCTTCACGACATCGGACGGTCGGCGGATGTTCGCGCCCCGGGGCCTCGTTGGCCGGCCGTACGTCGTTCCGAATTTGGCGACAGAATTGAGAATGGCGAAACGATGCGCAATTTACTTCGTCGGAATGTTGTCAATTGGATTGCTCGCCATACCAATTTGCGTTGCATTTCCGGACCAAAACCAGAACCTGCCAGTTCCGATTCCAGTCCCGACACCGCAGGCGCTTTTCGGTATTTTCGGAGTGGCAACACTCGGTTCAGAAATCCTCTACTTCTTTACGATTCAGCCAATACTGCACGGTCGCGAACGGGGCACTCGGCGTGAATTCTGGATCGCGTTCTCGACGCGGATCGTAACCACCCAACAATTCCTGCTCCCGGTGGCATTGATTTTTTTTGGATTGGCGGCACTGCTGGGCATCGGACTGTTCGTAATTGGAGCGTGGATACTTGGCTTGACGTTTTTCGTTTACGCCGTGGTCATTGCGTTGATTTGCTTTCAGGCTTGGCGATTTGCTCTCAAACACAAGTTGGACTCTCGTCCAATTCGAATGCGAGATCGAGATGATGAGGAATCGAACTATCGAAATCGATAATTGACGATCGGTCGTGCGACCTGAATCGCCCAGTGTCCCATCGGGCTGCGGGCTCGGTTTGCGGCTCGACTCCGGCGAACGTCGAGTCACTTGACTACGATCGAGCCCTGCTTGGCCCCGATCGTCGGTCGCGTGGTACCTCGTCGGTGATCGCTTGCCCCAGTTCCTTGGCAATGGCAACTCGAATTCCACTCGCTCGCCGGTGGCCGGGTAATCGAACGACATTCGCCAGGCGTGCAAACGAATTCGACCGACGGCTCACTTGCGGCCCATGATGCCGACAACTTCAATCTGGGTTGCGGTCGCGAATTGATCGACCCGTGTTGCCAGTGTCTTGGCTGACCAGGATTCGGCAACATCATACACTTCGAGTCACGATCGAACTCCTACTTCTTCCCGTTCCGCAGTTTGTGCATGGCGATCGTGCGGCCTTCGTCGTGGAAATCGACGGCGGACATGTAGTAGCGAATCAACAGCAGCCCCCGGCCGCAGGGGCGTTCGAGATTTTCCGGCGCAGTCGGGTCCGGCACGTCGTCCGGATTGAAGCCGGGGCCCTCGTCGGTGATCCGCACTTCGAACCGCTCCGGGTTCAGCGCGTAATCGACCGTGACGGTCTTGCCCGGGTCCATCTGGTTGCCGTGCTTGATGGCGTTGACGAGGGCCTCCTCGAACGCCATTTTGATGGCGAAAGCGTCGTGCTCTTCGAAGGCCGGGCCGATGGCGGCGGCAATCTCCTCCTGGAGGCGCGGAACCGCGCCCAAGTCGGATGGAATGACAGTCTTGCGGCGGACGGCGCTCATGGCGGAAGCGGCCCCCGGGTCAGAACGCCTGGAGGGCCGCTTGTTCGTCCTGAAGTATCGTGAAGAGTCGATCCAGCCGCGTGATCTCGAACACCTCGCGGATTTCCTTCGAGATGTTGCATAGGACGAGCTTGCCTTTCACCGCCTGAACCTTGCGGTTCATAGTGATCAGCTTGCCCAGTGCCGCACTCGACAGGAACTCGACGTTCCCGAAATTGAGCAGGATCTTTCGACGCCCCAGCTCGTCCACGAGCCGGAAGAGATCGTCGCCGATCATCTGGATGTTCTGTTCGTCCAGGATCTTCTTGTCCACGAAGTGGACCACGGCGACATCCCCGGAGTCCTCGACCTCCAGGCGCCGACGTCGGGGCTGCTGGCTCATTGCTCGAGTCTCCGGAGAGTCGGCGGGCTTACGCGGCCGACCGGGCAGGCTTACGGGATGATGTGATTGTCACGGGTCGCGCGGCGACTGTCAAGCGGCATGGCCGAGAAAAGCGTTGCTCCCGGGGTCGATGGACCTCCATCGGACTATTTACCTTCGACGTTGGCGACATCAAGGCGAACCCGCCAAACGTGGCCCATTGACCCTGAACGAGTGCGCCCGACAATGGCCCGATCCTGTCACTTCGGAGACACTCCATGTTCCGCACCGGCCCGCGGGGGCTCGCGGTCGTCTTGGCCCTGGCGTTCGCCCTGAACGCCAACGCCGAGGACAAGAAAACCGCCACGATCAAGCTGCTGATTCCCGAGACCCCGACCAAGACGGCGCTGAAAGTCGAAGGCAAAGACCTCGAAGCGAACGAGAAGGCCTCGCGGGACGGCGTGCGAACCCTCGTCACGCCGGAACTCGAGGCCGGCAAGACCTACGCGTATAAGGTCGAGGCGACGATCGAGCCCAACAATTACACGAAGATCGTCCGCACGCGGGACATCACGTTCAAGGTCGGCGAGGAAGTGACGCTCGACCTGCGGAAGGAAGACAAGAAGTTCCCGGACAACGTGGTCATTCGCTGGGTGCCGACGCCCAAGGTCGTCGTCAAGGACATGTGCGAGTTGGCGAAGGTCACGAAAGACGATGTCGTCATGGACCCGGGTTGTGGCGACGCGGTCATGATCATCACGGCCATCCAGGAATTCAAAGCGAAGCGTGGCCTCGGGACCGACTTCGATCCGAAGAAAGTCGTCGAGTCGAAGGAAGCCGTCGAGAAGGCCGGGCTGAAAGACAAGATCAGCATCAAGGAAGGTAACGCCTTGAAGTTGACGGCGGACGATCTGAAGGACGTGACCGTCCTGATGGTCTACATGGGAAATGATTTGAACATTCGGATGCGGCCGGCGCTGTGGGAGCACATGAAGCCGGGCTCACGGGTCGTCTCGCATCGATTCATCTTCGGCGACTGGAAGCCGGACAAGTCGATAACGGTGAACCGCGAAGGCGACTATGGGGTCGAAGACTTCCACCTGCACGTGTGGACGATCACCGGCAAAGAGAAGACCGGCGACTATCCGAAGATCGAGCCGTCGAAGCTGGATCAGTGAGGAAGGCGGGCCGGAGGGCGCAAGTCCTTCGGGTGATCCCGCAATTGCGAATGGCGAGCCGGGGGGCGTTAGCCCCTCGGGTGATCCCGCAATTGCGAAGGGCGAGCCGGGGGGCGTTAGCCCCTCGGGTGAACCCGCAAGCGACTCCGAATTGAGTCGGTGAACGGAAAACCGGAATCAACTTGGGTGGATGACATTGCGGCGTCACCCGAGGGGCTAACGCCCCCCGGCTCGCCAACGCCGAAACGCCAAGCCCAAAAACCGCCCGTGAGGAAACACCATGCGAACGCTCTGTGCCGGCCTCGTGGCCGGACTGATGCTTGTTTCGGCCGCGCCGGCCCAGGACAAGAAGGCACCGGCCACCATCAAGCTCCTGATTCCCGAAGCGCCGATCAAGACCGAGGTCACGATCGAAGGGAAGAAGCAAGACGAGCCGCCGGGAGCCAAGGAAGGCGTCCGCGTGTTCACGACCCCCGACCTCGAACCGGGCAAGACGTACCAGTACAAGATCGTCGCGGTTGTGGTCCCGAACAACTACACGCGGATTAGCAGAACGCGCGACGTCACATTCAAGGCCGGCGAGACGGTGACCGTCGATGTCCGAACCGAAGACAAGACGATCAAGGACGAAATCGTCGTCCGCTGGGTGCCGACGCCGGACGAGATCGTCGACAAGATGTGCGAAATGGCGAAAATGACGAAAGACGACGTGGTCCACGATTACGGAGTCGGCGACGCGGTCATGCTGATTCGGCCGATTCAGAAATTCGGCGCGAAGAAGGGCTTCGGCAACGACATCGACCCGAAGATGGTCGCGGTCGCCAAGGAAAACGTCAAGAAGGCCGGCCTTGAGGACAAAATCAAGATCGAGCAAGGCGACATCTTGAAGATGACCGACAAGGATTGCGGCGAAGCGACCGTGGTGCTGCTCTACATCGGCGAAGAACTCGGCGCGAGGCTGGGCCCAGTCCTTCAGAAGGCGTTGAAGCCAGGGGCCCGCATCGTATCGCACCGGTTTTTGCTTGGCAAAGAATGGAAGCCGGACAAGAGCATGTCCGTCACCGGCATGGACGGTGAAAACTACGACCTGCACTTGTGGATCGTGCCGGAGAAGAAGAAGTAGTAGTGAACGTTGGGTCGATGTCGGATCCGCTTTGACCCAAACAGTCCGTTCACTGTCTCATTTGAAAAAGTCGTCGGGCAACCCCGTCGGGCGGTCCGACGATTCGGTATACACCGTTGACTTGCGGTTCACGAAGGCGTCCTCGCTGGCCGTCGTGTCTTGCTTGTTCGTCGTCGGCCCCTTGCCCGCCTTGGCGGTTTGGAATTCCTTGTCGGTCGCGGCCGGTGCCCCGAGCAACACGGTGCTGGAGTACATCTTCGCGTCCTTCATGGTCACGGTCGGCTTGCTGGCCGCCGAAGTCCACTTGAACGTCCCGTGCCAGATCGCGTGCCAGCCGACCCGCGACAAGAACTGAATCGGGGCGTTTTCGTTTTGCCGGGCCACGAAGTAGGCGACGAACCCCTCGTCCCGCCGGGCCGAGTACAAATAGTTCGGCGAACTCGTCTTCTGATTCTGAAACTTCAACGGCACGAGCGTCGCCGGGTGGTCCGTGAACCGGAACTCGGCGTTGAAGCCGGTTCGGGGTGTCGTCGTCGCGGAGATCGTCACCCCACCTGGATCGAACACGTCGTCCGCGATTGGCGCGTCCGCGTCGATCGACGGGTTCTTCGTGTAGCCCGATTTCAGGTTGACCGTGCTGCTCCCCTCGTTCGGCATTCGGCCGGCGTAGACGAATTCGTAGACGGCCAGGGTCGACACTTGCAGGATGCCGAACTGCCAATCGCCGGTATCGAGTTCGCCGGCCGTCGCGTCCAGAAACACCGAGCCCTTGATCGTGATACTCGGGCCCTTGTGCGTGTTTCCACCCAGGGGTTGATCGGCCGAGGTCAGGATCGCATTCTTGGTCCCGTGCAACAGGGCCAGGTGCTTGCCGACGTGGATCGCCGACTTGGAGCCCTGCAAATCCACGGTCATTGTCGCGGTCGATGTATCGAGCTTGATGGCCATGACGGCCTCCAACGAGTGTCTTGGTTGATTACGCGAACGCCATGCGATGGCGGGTTTGGAACGAATCCGTCTTCGCCTGCACCGTTGTCGAGGCGATCGTGAGCGATTCGAGCCGATTCATGGTGTCCCGACCGACGACGCCGTCGGCCGACAGGCCGTTCGCGGCCTGAAACGCGCGGACGGTTCGGGCCGTCTCGGAGCCGAAGATGCCGTCCGGGAGTTTCTGGCCCGCGTTCGTGGTGATTGGCATCGGGAAGCCGAGATCGACCAGGGCCATCTGAATGATCCGGACCGCTTCGCTGGTCTCGCCGGTGCCGACGGGCGGGTTGTTGTCGGCCGCCTTTTGAAGGCGGGGGCTGCGGGTAAAACGCGGTGAATTCAGGGGCATGACCGTCACTCCTCGATTCGTTGATTCGTGCTCTCCACCGATAAATGCCGCGAGCGGGCCGAAGCGAAACACCGGGTTCAAGATTTTTGGCCAAACGCGGAGTACGATACAGGCGATGCTTCGCACCGCACCCCGAGACACACCTTATGCCAGCACCGTCGCGCCTCACGCCGATCCAGAAAGTTGTGGCCGGCTCCGTGTTCGGGGCCTTGATGCTCGCCAGCTTGGCCTTGGGCTACGCCGCCGGCCGAACCGGGCCGGGGCCGACCAAAGTCAAGAACGTCGAAGTGGCCGCGGTACCGAAATCAAAGGAACCCGAACGCCCCGTTGAACCGGCCGTCGCCCCTCCCAAGAAGGACGAGCCGAAGGTCGAAGTGAAGTCGCCGCCCATGGTCGAACCGAAACCGGAGCCCAAACCCGAGCCGCCGAAGGCGGCG
>JANLUE010000986.1:0-1781 GCA_031363325.1 Gemmataceae bacterium | reverse complement strand
GTCCAAGGTGTTGATCGGCGTCGATCGGTCCGACAGTATGGCCGTGCCCGATCCACAGCGGTCGGCCATCGAGAAGCTCGAGGTCGCCCGGGGACTGAAGTTCGCGGCCGACCTCGCCGACGATTCGACGCTCGACGCCTGGCTACGCCAAGCGCGCAGCGGACCGTTCAGCCCCAGCGACAAGGATCGATTCGATAAGGTTGCACTGCGCGTCGACGGGCTCACACGCCATCAAATCGCCGAGAAGGTGCTCGATCCCGGCGGGGCGAACGTCTTGAAGGCGATCGCCGACAAGCACCTCGTCGATGTGATTCAGTTCACGCAGGCGACCGGCGACTTGCCGAAAGAATGGGACAAGCTGAAGCCGGTCTTCGATGAGTTGAACGCCAAGCCGGGGGGAAACGCGTTCACCGACCTGAAGCAACCGCTCATTCGCGCGATCGAACGCGGCGGCAGTGGCGAAGGCAAGTTGCTCGGCGTCGTGGTCCTGACCGATGGCCAACACAACTGGGGCCTGTCGCCGTTGAACAAGGCGCGGGAGCTGGGCCAGCGCGGCGTGCCGATCTATTTCGTCGCGACCGGCGCGAAAGACCCGCCCCCGGACCTGGCCGTCCTCTCGGCCAAGGCCACGCCGCCGACCGTCTTCAAAAACGCCTACAGCACGGTCGAAGCTCGTGTCCTCATCAACAATCTGCCGGCCGGCAAGGTGAAGATCACGCTCACCTACCCGGAGATTCCCGGCATCCCGAAGCGCGAGCCGTTGATCGAAGAAATCGACCACGATGGCGCGAGTGGCCCACGCCTCGTGACCTTCACGGCCCGAATGGACCGGGCCGGCACCGAGACGCTGATCGTCGCGGCCGAGCACGTGCCGACGGACGCGAACGACCCACGCAAGGACACCCGGCCCGAGAACAACTCGCGGCCCGTGGTCGTGAACGTTTCGCCGGACAAGGCGAAAGTGTTGCTCGTCGATGGCGAGATTCGCTGGGAGTTCCACTACCTGCACACGGCCCTCGTCCGCGACGAGACGATGGAGACCACGAGTGTCGTCTTCGAGCAGCCGCGCATAAACGCAGTCAACGACGAGGGGGCCAAGCGCATGGGCCTGCCGGACCTCGCGTTGCCGAAAGATCCCGAAGCCCTGATGGGCTACGACTGCGTGATCCTCGGCGACGTGACGCCGGACATGATCCCCCGCGCCGACCGCGAACGACTCGAGAAATACGTATCCGAACGCGGCGGCACATTGGTCCTACTCGCCGGCAAGCGGTCGATGCCGTTCGACTATCTGAAAGATGGCGAGCCGTTGGCGAAGTTGTTGCCCATCGCGAGCCCGAAGAAGACCGACGCGCCGGCCGGCTTCCAGGTCGCCCTGACCGCCGAGGGACAACAGACCGGCTTCCTGCGCCTCGAAGCGAACGCGGGCCTGAGCGCCGAGACCTGGGCCAACCTGCCGCCGCACTACTGGGCGATCACCGGCCGGGCCAAGGACGGGGCCGTAACGCTCGCCCATGTGCCGCAAGCGAATGCACCAAAGGACGCGGCCGCCGCCCGCGAAGTCGAACGGAACAACGCGCTGATCGTTCGGCAAAACTTCGGCTTCGGCAAGGTCGTGTTCGTTGGGATCGACAGCACCTGGCGCTGGCGATTCAAAAAGGGGGACACGTACAACCATCGATTCTGGAGCCAGGTGATTCGCTGGGCGGCCAGCGATCGAGCACTCATCGCCGGCAACGAATTCGTTCGCTTCGGCGCGCGCGAGCCCGTCTATCGAGCCG
>JANLUE010000970.1:0-4692 GCA_031363325.1 Gemmataceae bacterium | reverse complement strand
CGCCGCCTTGCCGAAGGCCGGGCCGACGCACTCCGATCCACGCGGCATCTACTTCGCCGAGAAGCCGAAGGCCGAACCGGTCGCGTTCCTGTTCCCCGGCCAGGGTTCGCAGTACCCGGACATGCTCGCCCAGGTGGCGATGGCGTTCCCGGAAGTGCGTGAAGTCCTCGATCGCGCCGACCGTGAACTCGCGGGTGCGTTCGACCGACCGCTCGGCAAGTTCATCTACCCGCCGTCCGCCTTCAACGCCGAACAGGAACAAGCGAGCCGCCAGGCGCTTCAGCAAACCGAAGTGGCCCAACCGGCCGTTGGCGCGACCAGCCTGGGCATGTTCCGCTTGCTGACGGCCCTCGGGATCGAACCGAGTTCGCTCGCGGGCCACAGCTACGGCGAGTACGCCGCCCTGGCCGCGGCCGGCGCGATGTCCGAGACCGATCTGTTCCGCATTTCGCACGAACGGGGCCGGGTCATTCAACACGCGGCGAAGTCGAGTCCCGGCGGCATGCTGGCGGTCGATGCGCCGGCCGAAATGGTCGAGCCGTTGCTCAAGGGCGTGAACGGTGCGTGGCCGGCCAACCACAACTCGCCGACGCAAACCGTGATCGCCGGCACCGAAGCCGGACTCAAGTCGGCCGCCGAGAAATTGCAAACGGCCGGCGTGCGTTCGCAACGCATCCCGGTCGCCTGTGGCTTCCACTCGCCACTCATTGCAAGCGCGAAGGAACCGCTCCGGACCGCCCTGAACGAAGTTGAATTCACCGCACCAAAAAAGCCGGTCTATTCGAACACGACGGCCGCGCCGCACGGCGAGCCGGCCGGGCTTGCAAAGCAACTGGCCGACCATCTCGTCTCGCCGGTGAGGTTCCGGGCCGAGATCGAGGCGATGTACGCGGCCGGTGCCCGCGTGTTCGTCGAAGTCGGCCCCCAGGGGGTGCTCACCGGGCTCGCGAGCCAGACGCTCGGCAACAAACAGCATCTGGCGATCGCCTCGGACATCAAGGGCCGACCAGGCCTGACGCAACTGGCCCATCTGCTCGGCCAATTGCTCGTGCACGGCGTGCCGGCTCGACTCGATCGACTCTATCAGGGCCGCGAGCTGAAGCCGTTCGACATCGCCCGCATGAACGCCGAGACCGGCAAACTGAAGCCGACCGCCACGACCTGGGTCGTGAACGGCGTTCGCAGTCGACCGATCAACGGGCCGGAGCCGCGCCTGCTCGGCCAGCCGTTGCCGAAGGGTTCCGTCCTGCCGAAGCCCGTTCCCGCCCCGCAACCGACTCCGGCCAAAGTCTCTCCGCAAGCTTCGCCCGTTCCAACAACACCGCGCGCCAAAATGCAGCCTGACGCGACACCGCAAACCGTTCTCTCCCTTCCGCCGACCGCGAAGGTCGGCCCGCTCCCGGACGGGGCGACGCAGGTCATGCTCCGCTACCAGGACGTGATGGCCAAGTTCCTGGACACGCAGAAGAGCGTGATGCTCGGCTTCCTAGGTCAGGCACCGGCCGTCCCATCAACGAATGGACATATTTCGGTTCCAGCGAAGGTTGCCATTCAGGCCTCGGCCGCGAACCCGGTGCCCGCGCCGATCGCCGCCCGAGCCACCCCGGTCAAGCCCGCCGAGCCGGCTCCGCGAATCGAAGTGCCATCGAAGCCGGCCGAAGCCAAGTCGCCCACGCCTGCTTCGGCCACCGGGCCGATGGACCGCGACACGTTGTTGGCCAAATTGCTCGACCTCGTCAGCGATCGCACCGGCTACCCGAAGGAAGCGCTGAGTATCGACCTGGACCTCGAAGCCGACCTGGGGGTCGATTCGATCAAGCGCGTCGAAGTGTTGGCCGCCCTCGCCGACACGATCGGCACCGGGGCCGACGGCAAGGCACCGAACCTCGAGATGGAGAAACTGTCGGCGATCAAGACGCTGCGCGGCATCGCCGACTACGTGACGGCCGCACTGAGCGACACGTCCGCACCGGCCGAGTCCGCCAAGCCGGCCGTCCATCTGGCCGACACGCCACAGCCGGCCCGCCAGGGCGATGTGCAACGGCTCATCGTCAATTTGATCGATGCACCGCTGCCTAGTCGACCGAAGTTCAGCGCCCCATCGGGTACTGTGCTGATCACCGACGATGGTCGGGGCATCGCCCGGGCCGTCGCCGAACGGCTCGCCGAGTTCGACGTAACCACGCAAATCCTCGGCGAGGGCGATTTGACCGACCCGGCCATCGTGAGCAAGCTCGTCGCCGACCTGCGAACCGATGGACCGATTGCCGGCTTGATCCACCTGAGTCCGCTCGCGGAATCGAACGACGAGTCGGCGAGCATTCGAACTCACCGCGATGTGTTCTCGCTGTATCTGCTATCGCGAGCGATCGAGCCGGACGTTCGCTCGGCCGCCAAGAACGGCACGGCCGTCCTACTCGCCGCGACGGGGATGGGTGGCCACATGGGTTACGGCGAGGAACTGCCCGAAGAATTCCACCCGGGCCATGGCGGCGTGGCCGGCTTCACCAAGTGCCTCGGTCACGAGTGGCCCGATGTCATGGTACGCGTCGTGGATGTTGATCCGGCGCAAACGCCCGACGATCTGGCCGATGTGTTTCTCGGCGAGCTTGGCGACCCCGATGGGCCGATCGAAGTGGGCCGAACTACCGGCGACCGCGTCACCTGGCAGTGCGACCCCGGCCCGCTCGAGACCGATGGCGACGCGGCGATCGAATTCGAACCGGGCGAGACGATCCTGATCACCGGCGGCGCACGCGGCATTACGGCCCGCATCGCCCAAGAACTCGCGAGCCGCTATCAGCCGAAGCTCGTGCTCGTCGGCAGTTCGCCGGAGCCGACCGAGGAATCGGCCGACACCGCGAACTTGAGCGCCGTTGCCGAAATCAAGACGGCGCTGATGAAGCGACTGTCCGGTACGCCGGCCGCCGTCGAGGTCGCCTACAAGCGGCTCATGAAAGACCGCGAGATTCTGGCGAACCTCACTGCGATCCGATCGGCCGGCGGCACTGTCGAGTATCGCGCACTGGACATCAAAGACTCCGTCGCGTTCGGCGAATTGATCGATGAACTTAACGAATCTGGCGGGATCGCCGGGGTGATTCATGGGGCCGGCATCATCGAGGACAAGCTGCTCAAAGACAAAGTCCCCGACTCGTTCGACCGCGTGTTCCGCACCAAGGTCGATAGCGCTTTCGTCCTGGCCGAGAGACTCGATCCGTCGAAGTTGAAGGCGTTCGCGGTGTTCGCCTCGATCACGAGCCGGTACGGCAACAAAGGCCAGTGCGACTACGCGGCCGCCAACGAAGTCTTGAGCAAGCTCGCCGCCGACCTCGACCGTCGCTGGCCCGCCCGCGTCGTCTCAATCGCCTGGGGCCCCTGGGGTGAAGTCGGCATGGTCGCCGACCTGGAAAAGCACCTGGTGGCGCGCGGCCTGAAACTGATCGGCGCTCAACAGGGTGCGAACTTCGCGGTCGACGAACTGGTCTTCGGCCGCAAGGGCGAGCCCGAAGTCGTGATCGCCGGCGGCTCCGAACAAATGGCCCGCCCCGCCAAAGACCGCGAGAAACGCCCCGTGGCGGCGTGAGGGATCGCCGTTAAATCTCAGTGGATCTATAGTCGCAGCCACGCAATCGAAATCGGTCGCGACGAATGCAGAGATTGCATTCGTTGGCGGCGCTTGCAAGATGATTTGGGCTGTGGTACTTTCACAACCACAATCAACCCACCAGCCCGGTTGCCCCATGTGGACGCCCCTGCTCAGCGAAGAAGATCCCGCCGAATTGGCGGAGGGCTCAATCGACCCTCTCGGCACCGACGCGATCGCCGAAGTCCTGGCCGTTCAACTGGTGCCCGGCGTGCGCGAACGCCAGAAGCACCCCCGCTTCCTGACGGCGATGGCGGTCTCATTTTCCATTTGCGATCGATTTTCTCCGGACGAAGTGGCTGTGGACCGAATCAGCGAACCATGGACCGTGTTCGAGTGGTATGTGGTCGAAGGCCTCTATCGTTCGTGCCGGCAATCGGATGAACTGGACGCGCTGCGGGGCTTGCCGGGACGCGACAAGGCCGCCAAGGCTTTCGAACAACGAATCCCGCTCTCCGCCAAACGGTACTTGAAGTCGCCAAACATTTTCGGATTCCACGCGGTCTATCGCGCTCTCGCTCGCGACCTGAAAGTACAGGTTGGCGATCGACTCGGCGTGGCCGGCTACGATTTACTCGAAGTTTGGGAGTCTGAGCAGGGACTATCGGGAATTCGCGGATCGGGCGTTGGCCCGGGGAAAGCAATTCGAAGTCAATTGGTGGAAGCGGTTCGAGAAGGTTTGAAATCCGGTTGCGTGGCGCGAACGAACTGGAATCGCTGGGAGTTTTTTCGGGACCATCTGCGGCGCGACCGGATCGGCATCCGGGAAGCAGAATTGATTCACAACGGACTGAAAGACCCGAACGCGGGCCATCGGCGGGAGGTGCTTGAATTCCTGATCGGCGACGGCCGCAAGGTCTGGTCGACCGACGACGAGAGCGGCGGGTCCGAACGCCGATTCCACGCCGCGCTCTCGGCGAGCGGCGACTCGAAGCTCAACGAATTGCTGGGTGCCATCTCCGCTTACGAACACTTCAGTCGATTGCTTCAAGACGCGTTCGATGACATTCGTTTTGAAACCTCGACGGGCGCGGTGTCTCCGACCG
>JANLUE010000968.1:0-1890 GCA_031363325.1 Gemmataceae bacterium | reverse complement strand
GGGCTCGATCGAATCGAACGGCGCTGGGCCGCGTGGATTGGCGGACCGCCCGACCCAACCCCAAGCAATCAACCGGAGTGGGCGGAATGACGTTGTGGGACATGCCGTGGCTGGAACTCGCCGTCCTGGTTCCGCTCGTCGGGGCGGCCGTGGCCCTGTTCCTGCGCCGGCCCGAACGCGCGTTCGGTTGGACGCTCGGCGTGACGGGAACGGCTCTAGCGTTCGCCGTCATCGCCTGGCTCGACGTCCACTTCGATCAATCCACCACGGCCGATGAATGGCTGCACCGAGTTGGAATCTCGTCCCATCTCGAGATCGACGGCTTGAGTGCCCCCCTGGTCCCGATCGTCGCCTTGCTCCATTTTCTGACGGTGCTGACGACCTCGCGCTCGCGCCTGCCGAGTTTCCCCTTCACCGCCCTGCTGGCCTCCGAAGCCGTTCGACTGGCCGCGTTCTCGTGCCGCGAACCGTGGCCACTGATCGCCCTGTTCGGCGTTTGCGCACTGCCGCCGTTACTCGAACTCCGGTCCCGCCGGGCCGCGACGCGACTCTATCTGTTGCACATGACCTTGTTCGTCGGGCTGTTGGTGCTCGGCTGGGCGTTCATCGATGCCACCTGGGCCTCGATCCCACTTCTGGCGGCCGTCCTCGTTCGCTGTGGCACGGTCCCGGTTCACACCTGGGTTCCGGACCTGCTCGCGAAGAATTCATTCGGCGGGACGCTCGTGGTGCTGACACCGTTGCTCGGCGTTTACGCGGCCGTCCGACTGGTCATTCCGGTCGCTCCAAGTTGGGTGCTCGAAGGAATCGGCTGGGCTTCGCTCGGGACGGCGATTTACGCGGCCGGCCTGTCGTTGATTCAAACCGAAGCGCGACGTTTCTTCGCGTTTCAATTTCTTAGCCACGCGTCCCTTGTGCTCGTCGGATTGCAACTCCACACGGTGGAATCGTTGACGGCCGCACTCGGACTCTGGTTCTCGGCCATGCTCTCGCTCGGCGGGCTCGGCCTATGCCTCCGGGCGCTCGAAGCACGCTTTGGGCCGCTGCGCCTCGATCGCTTCAACGGGCTCTACGATCAATCGCCCGCGCTGGCCGTTTGCTTTTTGATCACGGGCCTGGCCGTCGTCGGCTTCCCGGGGACGGCCGGGTTCGTGTCGGCCGAATTGCTCGTCAACGGCGCGATCGAAGCCAACCCGTGGATCGGCCTGGGAGTCGTGATCGCGTCGGCCCTGAATGGCATCGCGATCGTCCGGGCCTACTTCGCGTTGTTCACGGGCACGCGGCATCCTTCGACGTTGCCGCTCGGCATCACGCCGCGCGAGCGGATCGCGTTCGCGGCGTTGATCGCCCTGATCCTGGCGGCGGGCCTCGTGCCCGGGCCGGGCATGAAGTCGCGCTTCGCCGCGGCGGAACGGCTCCTGGCCGACCGGGCGGCCCGCGTCGGCACCGAGTGATTTTTAGTCCGACCCCTTGCAATCGCGCCGTTCGGTCGCGAAGCTATGCCCCAACGAATCGCCTCGTCCCCCTCTCCCGCACCGACCGCAAGGCGCTCATGAGCACGCCAACGGACCCCGCGTTCAAGCCGTACGTGGCGGATGACGAATCGCCGCGCGAGTTCACCTTTCCGGCGATCGTGACCGGTGCGGGACTTGGATTGGTGTTCGCGGCCTCTTCGCTGTACCTCGTGTTGAAGGTCGGCATCACCGTCTCGGCGTCGATTCCGGTCGCCGTGCTCGCGATCACACTCTTTCGCGCGTTCTCCCGGGCGTTTGGCCTTCGCAAGGCCACGATCCTCGAAAACAACATTACACAGACGGCGGGATCGGCTGGTGAATCGATCGCTTTCGGCGTGGGCGTTACGATGCCCGCGATCATGTTGCTCGGCTTCGG
>JANLUE010000961.1:0-2018 GCA_031363325.1 Gemmataceae bacterium | reverse complement strand
CTTGCCTTCTGGGTGTCAAGAGAAGCAACATTGTCCATTGGGGTTCACCCGGTGGGCTAACGCCCGACCGGCTCGCCTTTTCGTTGCCGTGATGGCTTTATCAACCTGAAGCTCGATAATTTGCAATCGATCGTGGAATATTTCCGCAAGTCCGGCGTCTGTAATCGTTGTCTTGCAAGCTGCCGACGAGTGCTTTGAAGGTTCGCGGAATATTTTCCAAATTCCCGCGAACCTCCCCTTGGGGTGAACCGTCTGATGGATTACACCCGACCGGAGTTCACTTCCGGGAGGGAGATTTTTTGGGCCGAGCGGTTCACAAAAGTCGCCGTTTCGGGTATTAAGTAGTAGGCGAACCGATTCGTCGTGTGATGAACGGGAATCGTCAGTAAACCCCTAACCTTGGTTTTGTTACGAGGTCGTAGCACACAAACTCCATCGCAGTCGCGTCCGAGAGGTAGCCAAGCGCTCCTCATCCAACGCCGGAGGTATCCAATGGCCATTCAGAACTTCATCCTCGTGCTCGAAAACCTGTGCGCCGTGAACACGGTCAAGCAGGGTCGCGACGCCGTGGCCGGGGTCCTGGGTCAATCGATGCCCGAGGCCCTGTCCCAAGGGCGATCGACGTCGCCCGGGTTCGCAACGTTTGAACCAACCCTTAAGGCGAAAGCCAAACGGGTCGGTCGATCCGCCGCGAACCTCCCTGGCAAAACCGTCCGGTCACGTTTTTGGCAGTTGCCAAATACGTGGGCCACGTATGCCGAGGTCCGTCATCCGGGCTTCGACATCGTGACAGGCCGGGCCGGTTCCGATCATCTGGTCGGTCATCAATTACACAGCGGTCACGATTACCCGTCGCACGACCGCCGCGATGACCTTTTCACCAGAAGTTTCGGATCGGCCTTCGCCACCAGTACCGGAAAGTGAGGCGTTCCCAGGTCCACGATTCATTCCCGTTTTCGTCCGCAACGCCGAAAACCTCCGCACTGTCGGGGGATGAATTGAGACCGGGGAAGTGCTTCGAGCCAGGGGACGCCACCGTTCCCTCTGCAAACATCGAGCGGCCTTTGGCCTGAACCTTTGAACCGAGCGTTCGCGCTTCGTTCCACGCGTTCTCCAAGCCACTCACGGAACAGACCGTCGCCGTCCCCGCGAACCCGCGCGTCCCACCGCGCTCGGTTCGCCAGGCGGGCGCGGAACCCGGCCACCCGAGCCCAGATCCCGGGCCGGCCGGACCGCCCCGCCGGGATGGCGTCGAGAACGAACCCGGATCGGGGACAGGAACCCACAGCCATGAGCTGGACGGAAATCACGGTCCTGGTCGAACGCGCCCAGACGGGCGACCGGGGTGCCTACGGAGAGTTGGTCCGCCGATTCCAGGGCTCGGTGTACGCGATGGCCCTGACCCGGGTTCGCGACCCGCTCGAGGCCCAGGAACTGGCGCAGGAAGTCTTCGTGCACGGTATGCGCAAGCTGCCGCAGCTTCGGGACCCGCGCTGCTTCGCCGGCTGGTTGCGGCGAATTACGGCCCGCATGGCCATCAACCGACTGACCCGGCGCGGACCGATCAGCGGCACGGAGCCGGAAGTCCTCGATAACGTCGAGGGCCGGGTCCGCGGTCCGGTCGAGGAAATCGAGCGGACGGAAGCCAAGGCGGAACTGCACGCCGGCTTGAAGCGGCTGAAGGCGCTCGACCGCGAGACGCTGGAGGCGTTCTACCTGCGTGGCCGCAGCCTGAAGCAGATGAGCCGCGAGTTCGAGACGCCGGTGGGCACGATCAAGCGGCGCTTGCACGTCGCCCGATTGCGCCTGAAGGCGGTCATGGAAGGCAAGTGCCCGTCGGAATACGACGAGCGCGTCGACCGGGCCGACCGCGAGTTTCTGACGGCCGTGTAATGTCGTGACGTTCGCCGACGCCGAATGCGGCGTCGCGCCGGCGGGGCCCGCGAGGGTCCCGCCGGGTTTTTCAATGAATGGACGCGGCGAGCGGAGCGACAGAATTCCTAATTGTCTAATCCCGG
>JANLUE010000958.1:0-1368 GCA_031363325.1 Gemmataceae bacterium | reverse complement strand
CGACGTGCTCGGCGTCGAGCCGGACCACCAGAAGGCGATCATCACGCTCATCTTGTCCGTGACGGACCGATTCGGCGACGCCCGACCCGTCTCGCCGCAACGGGCCCGCGAACTGTTGCCGCGCCTGCACGGCGAATACGAACGCGAATACTACGCCGGCATCGTTTACGAACGACTCGGCCTGGCTCGATTGCGGGCGGCGATCCCCGGTAGCGGTCGATCGGTGTACGAGTTATTTCGCAAGGCGATGGCCCACTACGAGCGCGCCGAACGCCTGCGCCCGCCGGCCAACGACGACCCGATCCTGCGCTGGAACTGCTGCGCCCGCATGATCGACTCGCACCCGGACGTCGAGCCGGAAGACGCCGAGGAATTGGTCGGCACACTTGGCGAATGAATTGCCAGGGAGGCACAGGGCTGACGTTGAAAGTGGCGAGCGGAGCGGCGTAAGCCGCCCAATGAACCCACAGAGCCTTGCCCCAAGTAATTGCAATCATGCTCGACGCGAAGCGTCGAAAGAGTTGGACTCAGTGCGCCTTTCAAGTTGACGTAGTGGGCAAACCCGTAGGCCGTTCGTCGTTTCCGCAAGTCCGACGACCCAGTTTTTACGCCGGAGGCGTTCCAGCCATTATCGAGCTTCAGGTTGATAATGTCACCAACCGCGCTGAGGCGTTAGCGCGACGTGTGTGACTTACAAATTGGAGACTCACACGTCGGCCTTACGGCTCGACGCTCGCCTGGATTCGGGGAATTACATTGTCAACCTGAAGGTCGATAAACCGCCATCGCGGCGGCGCGCACGTCGCGCAGGATTGAGACGAAGTCGAAGTGGCTACTCATCGAGGTCACTCGGTTTGGACAGCCATTAACACGCGAGCGGGGCCGGTAGCGCCAACACTTTCGCATCGAGCAAAGATCGCTCTTTCCCGGCGCGGGCCGACGGAACCTAGTGAATCCCGAAGCCTTCCCAGCGCTCCCGGTCTGGGGCCGCTCGACGGCCGACCGCAAACTCATGCGAGCGATCAAGGACAAACTCGACCCGCGCCGGGTGTTCAATCCCGGACGGTTCGTGGATGGCATCTAAACCCAGTTCCCGTCGAATCCCGGAGTTCGTCGCGGGGAGGCGAGCCGGTCGCTTCACCACCGCCTGTTGACACAGACCCGCGAGAGTTCCAAGTGAATCCTGATCGGGCCGGCGAGCGAGGCTTCACCCGGTGGGCTATCGAGTCTCAGATTGCTAACGCTACCATCATTGAATGTGTTTCGAATTTGTTGCTTCTACGTCGGAGGCCCGACTGCCAATCTCGAGCGTGAACGTCGCGTCCCAAATGCGGTTGGCGTTCCTCGAATGGTAGCCCGACGCGTGAG
>JANLUE010000954.1:0-4880 GCA_031363325.1 Gemmataceae bacterium | reverse complement strand
ACTCCGCGGAGATCAAACCATGATGGAATACAAAGGCTATGCGGCTCGAGTCGAATTCGACGACGAAGACGGGGCCTTTCACGGGTTTGTGATTGATACTCGCGACGTGATAACATTTGAGGGATCGACCGTTGTCGAACTGAATCAAGCGTTCCAGGATTCCGTTAACGACTACCTGGAATTTTGCGCCGAGCGGGGCGAGCAACCGCAAACGGCCTGACTGCGGCCTACTTCCCTTCGACCGCGACCGACTTGCCGATGTCCGTCAGCAACGATTTCAGGTCGTCGTTCAGCTTCACGTAGGCTTCGAGTTCCGACTTCCGGTCGGGGTCGTCCCCGAACTCCGTCGTCAATGCTTCCAGACTCTCCTTGTAACGCTGTAGGAGGGCCGGGCCGGCCGCGTGCATCTTGAGCAACGTGATTCGATCGCCGACGGCCTTGCACTTCTCGAACGCTTTCCGGGCTTCGGGAAAGCGCTCACGGACCTCGGCGGGCTTTTCCAACTTCGTCCACACTTCGTAGACAAACTTGCGGGCGCCCGCGTGGTCTTCATCCTTGACCTCCCACACTTTCTTCAGGCCATCGATGATCGTCTGAATCGCTTCCTTCGCCTTGGCGTCACTTTCCGCGAGTTTCAACGCTTCCTCGTACTTGGCAATCGCCTGATCGTAGTCGGCCTGTTTGACGTGCCCCTCGGCCTCCAGCAAGGCCCCCTCGATCCCCTTGCGAGCACCGACGGCGGCGGGGTCGTTTTCCTTGCGAATCACTTCACGCAAAGTCACCAGGTGGCCGGCCAATTCTTTCGTCTTGCCTTCCAACGTTCGCAGGTCCACATCGGCCGGATCGAACAAGCCGGCCGGGGCGTCGGACTTGTGTCGCTCGCGCAAGCGGCTCAAGTCCACGCGCAACACGTCGGCTTCCTTCTGAAGCGACTTGTAGGCCGACTCGCCGAACTCGAGCGCTTTCTGCTTTTCTTTCTTCTGAAGGGCGACGACTTCCTCAAAGCAACGAACCTGGATCAGGCGCGCGCTGCGGATTCGATCTTGCAGATCGAGTGCGACGGCTGTCGCGGGCGGGATCAGGGCCTGCTTCGGGTCGACCTTGCGAATCGCCACTTGCCCCTCGTAGATTTCGACCGGGATGCGCGCGACCGATGCCTCGCCGGCTCGGACCAGGACGAACGCGATGTTCTTGAACGGCTCCTTCGACGTGAACACGCCATCGGCGAAAGTCATCTCCTCACGGTCGCGTGGCGTCGTATCGGGATAGTCTTGCCCGCCCGCGCGAGGCTGAAGAGTATCGAGCCGGAACGGCGTGCCGGCCGCGTTCACGAGTTGCAATTTCAACGGCCCCTCGGCCGTGCCCAACTTGACGGCGCGGTAGCCGGCCGTCAGGGCGTCGCGCGGTAAACCGCCGCGATAGCGCGTGTAGAACTTGCACGCGACCACGCCGTTGCGCGGCGCATCGACCGCCTGGATCAACACTCCTTCGACGCGAGTACCCACGTGCAGCGGCACGGACGGCTCGTCCTTCTTGCCCTTGGGGGTCGCCTTCGGCGTGGCCCGGCCGGCCTGACTCACACGCGTCACCGCGAACACGTCCCCCTTCTTGACCCAGCCGTCCATCGACCCAAGCTCGCCCGCTTTGAGAACAACGGAGAGTTGATCCTTGCCAACCTCCGGCGGGTCGAATGTGCCGACGGTGCCGAAGTCCTGCGCGATCGCGAGCCCGGCCAACCGGCCGACAAAGCCCCGGTCCGGGTGCACCGTCCGCCGCACGAACGGCGTGACGAGGCCCGACGAGCCGCAATGTTGTCGCGTGCGAATTTCGTATTTGTTGTCGACGAAGTCGATCCAGACGAAGTGCGTCTTGGGCCCATACGCCGCCGTCACGCCGTCGATTCCTTCGATCCCGCGTTCGGCCGCGAGTTTCAAGAGCGGGTCGCGTTGATCGGCCGGCATCGTATTGAAATCGACCACCTCGACGGTGCCGGTCGATCCGAGTCCCGCTTCGAGCGAACCCTGAATAGCCTTCTTGACTTCGCCGCGAAAGTGTTCGGTCAGCGTGGGATGGTCGGCCGTGCGGACGACCACCCGCAATCGATATGGCCCGCGCGCCTCGGTGTCGAACGCGAACGCGGGGCTGGCGAGCAAGAGCAACAGGGCGGCATGCCGCATGACGGAGTTCCGTGTGGGCCGCCGGTATTCTAACTGATTTCGGGTTCAAGGCACAACCGGGCCCGTTCGATCGAATGCCCCACCCTTGGCACGCGTCCCTTCGGTACGTAGGCCTTATCGCACCGCCGAACATTCCCTTCCCGAGGATTCCATGATTCGCTTCCTGACGGCCGCATTGGCCGTCGCCTTATTCACATCGGCTACGCGGGCCGATTTGGCCGAAGGCAACTGGTGCCTGGCCCAGCAATTCAGTTCGACCGCCGAGCAGGGGGTCGTCGTCTTCAAGCTGGAAAAGAAGGACGGCAAGCTCGCCGCCACGCTCGTCAATCCGAAAGAGCGCCCAATCAAGATTGGCGAGATCAAGGTCGACGGTGCCAACGTCACGATTCCATTCGATTTCGGCCGACCATTCACGTTTGAAGGCAAGATCGACCCGAAGGACGCCAAGGTCGTGCGCGGTTGCTTGTTCAACGACCAGGCGACGATTCGGGTGATTCTGGCCGCCCAGGACGGCGACGGTCTCGAGCGCCCGAAACTCAAGATCCCGGAGCCGATCGAGGCCGCTCAGAAAATGCTGACCGACATTGGTCGAATGCAGCAAAAGGCCCGGCAGGTCAAGGACGCCAACGAGAAGGCCGAGTTGCTCGCCAACATCAAGGAAGCTCAAAAGAAGGCCGACGCCGCGATCCCGCCGCTCTATCGCAAAGTGATCGCCGACATACCGGAAAGTCCGTTCGCGTCGGACGCAGCCGGCAGCCTGATTCGCATGGCCGGCAAGGCCGGGGCCAAGGCCGACGAGGTCGCCACCTGGATCAAGATCGTCGAGACCGACGCCGCCCGGCATGGCGACCGCATTCTGAAGACTTCGCTCCAGGGCATCGCCGAGACGCTGGTTGGCCAGAAAGAGGTCGCCAGCGCCGCCTTGCCACTCGCCGAACGAATTGTCAAAGATCTGAAGGAAAAGGACCCGCTCGCCACCCAGTCGAAAGCGTTGAAGCTCCTGGCTGCCGCTCAGAAGGCGGCGGGCAAGACGGATGCCGCCATCGAGACGCGTATCGCCAAGGTCGAGAAAGATCTCGACGTCGAATACAAGAAGACGGTCCCGCCGTTCAAGCCGACGAAGTTCGCCGGTCGCAAGGAAGCCGGTGCCAATCGAGTCGCCGTCCTCGAATTGTTCACGGGCGCTCAATGCCCGCCTTGCGTCGCGGCCGACGTGGCCTTCGACGCGCTCGAGTCGGCCTACGATTCGAAAGACCTGATCCTGATCCAATACCACATGCACATCCCGGGGCCCGACCCGCTTACGAACCCCGCCTCGATCGCTCGCTGGGACTACTACCAGGAAAAATTCCCGATGGCCGTCGGTGGCACGCCGACCACGTTGTTCAACGGCAAACCGTCGGCCGGCGGGGGCGGGGGCATGCCGCAAGCCAAGGGCAAGTTCGACCAATTCTCGAAGGTGATCGACTCGATCCTCGAAGAGAAGACCGAACTCAAGATCGGCGGCTCCGCCAAGCTGGCCGGTGAGAAAGTAACGGTCGCCGTCGAACTCGATGGCGTCGCCGACCCGAGTGCCAATGTTCGCCTGCATGTCTTGCTCGTTGAAGAGGAGATCAAGTACGTCGGCGGAAACAATCTGCGCTTTCACCATCAAGTGGTTCGCGCCCTGCCGGGCGGGTCGGCCGGGACCGAGGTCAAGGAGAAGTCCCTGAAGAAGTCGGTCGAGATCGACTTGGCCGAAGTGAAGAAGGGCCTGGCCAAATACCTCGACGAATATGCCGCCAACGAACGGCCGTTCCCGAGCACCGACCGCCCGATGGACCTGAAGCACCTGAAAGCGATTGTGTTGGTACAAAACAACGAATCGGGCGAGATTCTGAACGCGGCGCAGTTCGAGGTGAAGTGAGGGTTCACAGCGAGTTCGCCCGTCGTTTTTTGTCGTCTTTGGCGGGCCGATAGCGCGCCCGCCTGGACGTTTTCCGACTGTAGACGCCGGTGACCCTGGGCTGCACGTCTTTCCGCGTTGGCGAGACCTTCTGTCCTTTCCGGCAGAAGAGAATTTTCGCCGCCACGTGTTGGGTTCAAGTCGGCCGCCGTCGATTCAAACAGAAAATCCGAGATTCCGACCACACTGGACTACCGCTCGGGGACGCGCCGCGCTATCCCTTAGTTGAATTGGTGAGAACGTCTCGTCGTAACAGCGAGCGGAGTTTTCGATGCCCGACTCGCGCGAACTCATTGCCGCCGCCGAAATCGCGGCCGAGCGAATTCGTGAACTCGGCCAGGCGAGCGACGAACTCCTTGAAACGGTCTTGATCGCCGTGCGTGCCGAGTCGGCCCGCAATCGGTTCCCGGCGGCGACGATCCTTGGTCAATTGACGGTGGACTTCGAACCGGCACGCGCGGCCGTCATGCGAATGGCCTCGGACAAACACTGGCACGTTCGCCGCCGGGCGATGCGCTGCCTGAGTCGCGAGACGCCGCGTGAGTTCGCACTCGAGGTTCTCCGGATCGGCCTGTCGGATTTGGACCCCGGCGTCCAAATGAAGGCCGAATCGATGGCGGGATTTTTGGGGTTCGTGGTCGACGATGGGAGAATACGTTGACAACGTGAAATGAGGTGTGGTTCGGTCGGTCGGCGGAGCCCGAAGCGCAGCGAGGCCGCCGATATTGTTCAGAAACTTCACGATCGTACGAAGAGGA
>JANLUE010000948.1:0-1269 GCA_031363325.1 Gemmataceae bacterium | reverse complement strand
CTCGGCGTGAGAAGTCCGGTCGAGTAAAGCTCGGTGATCATCTCACGAGGCAAAGTCCAGTCGGGCCGTTCGCCGGCCGCTCGAAGCCGCAACCGCATTGCCGCTTCAAAGGCGGCCCAGGCCGTGATCACGCCAGCCCGTGTAAACCCCAGCCCAGCGATTCGATCCGCTTCGACAAGCGACTCATCGATCTCCGCCGTTGAAAACTCAATCGCGTCGCCGACCGCGCGTTGTTTGGGGCTGTCGCCTTCGAGGATGGCCAAATCGAATCGCCAACCCGATTGTTGGCCGGTCAGTTCGGCGTAGTCCGAAACTTCGGGATGGGCCGCCAACTCTTTCCGATTTTTCTTCGCGGAAACGATGACACCCTCCGAACCGCGGCGACCGACGATTTCGACCCGGAAGTTCTGGGCGAACGCCGGCATTCGCTCCGGGCCGGGGCGGATGTCGACCTCATACCCTCGTCGAACATAGGATTGGGCCAGTTGCTCAAGCGCTCGGTTCGTGTCCATGAAAGTTCAGTTTGGTAAGGGATACAGCTCGAATTGAGAATGTAACCGATTCATCGAGTCGCGCCAACCATCACCCACTTTGTAACTTCCCCCCGGAGCCCTTGCGTCCGTCGATCGTCTTTGGGATGCTATCCTCTCACCACATTGGAGCTCGACATGTCGCGTTGCCTCTTCGTTCTCGCCGTTTGCTCGGCACCGCTCCTGGCCGCGCCGGCCCCGAAGACCGATGGGCTTTCGTTCATAAGCCTCAAGGGGCACACCAACGTCAAGCTCGAAGAGAACCTCCATTCGGACCGATTCCCGAATAACAACCTGAAGTCGCTGCCGACCGGGAAGCAGAAACTCGGCGACTTCACGTATGAGATTGGCGACGGGCTTCTGCAACTGGGCAGCGCCCAGGTCGAGGGGAAGCCGACGGAGTTCAAGGGCATCAAGGTCGGCGTGGCCGCCAAGAAGTTTCACTTCCTGCAGGCGTGCGGGCACAACTCCGAGGCCGATACGGTCATAGGGAAGTACGTGTTTCACTACGAGGACAAGACGACCGCCGAGGCCGAGATCGTGTTCGGCAAGGACGTGGTCGATTGGTGGGCCTACCCCGATCGGGCGGCCCCGACGCGCGGCAAGGCGGCCTGGGAAGGCGAGAACGAAGCATCAAAAGGCTTTGATGCGAAGATCAAGCTCTATTCGATGACCTGGGAGAACCCGCATCCGAAGAAGAAGATCGTGTCGCTCGACTTCATCGCGACCAAGCCGGAAC
>JANLUE010000925.1:0-3424 GCA_031363325.1 Gemmataceae bacterium | reverse complement strand
TACTGCGCTCTCTACGCGCCGACGCTGGCGCTCGGCAATTCACTGGCGCTGCACCATCTGGCCGACGCCAAGACGGACTTCCCCCGGGTCAAGATACTCTCGGCCGTCGGCTGGATTGCGGGCGGCGTGTCCGTGAGCCTCCTGCAATTGGAACAATCGGCCCGGCAGTTTTACCTCGCCGGCGGGCTGTCGATCGCGTTTGGGCTGTTTTCCTTCACCTTGCCGCACACGCCGCCGAAGAAGGTCGGCCGCAATGTCTCGTTCGGCGAGATCCTCGGGCTCGACGCGTTGGCCCTGATGCTCAAGCCGTCGTTCGCCGTGTTCGTCGCCTGCATGTTTCTGATTTGCATTCCGCTCTACTTCTACTTCGTCAACATGTCGATTTACCTGACCGAACTCGACGTGACCTACCCGGTCGCCAAGATGACGCTGGCTCAGATGTCGGACGTGATCTTCCTGTTTTTGTTGCCGGTCCTTTTGAAGACGATTGGCTTCAAGAAGACGATCGCGATCGGCATCGTGGCCTGGGCGGCCCGGTACTTCGCTCTCACCGGCAGCGTGAATTCGCCGGAAGCGATTCAAATGACGATGATCCTCGTCGCGATCCTGTTGCACGGCGTGTGTTACGACTTCCTGTTCATCGCGGGACAGCTGTACGTGGACGGCGAAGCGAACGAACGGATTCGCGGGGCCGCCCAGGGGTTCATCGCGTTCATCCTGTGGGGTGTCGGTGCGTTCGTTGGCACGATGCTCGCCGGTCAGGTTCAGGAGCACTACAAGTTGGCCGAGAAGTCGGGAGCGATCGAACACGACTGGGCGAGCATCTGGATCCTGCCCGGCGTGGGAGCGTGCATAGTACTGGTGTTCTTCCTGGCCTTCTTCCGCGACCCGGTCAAGCGCGACACGAGATCGTAGGGTGGGTCGTCATTCCCACCGCCAACCGCTAAGATTCACCGGAGCGCGACGAAATACTGAAGTCGCCGTTCCTTCCCGCGAAACCCGGCCGTATGTCGTCACCGAAACCGTCCGACCCGCCGGCACCGCGGCAAAGCCTCGATGTGCTCGGGGCCTTGCTGAGCTATCTCGTGCCGGGCCTGGGGCAAATTCTGCAGGGCCGCATCGGCAAGGGGATGTTGTTCCTCGTCGGGCTCTATTCGCTGTTCTTCTATGGCATGTACCTCGGTAGCTGGAAGAACGTTTACCTGCCGAAGTACAGCAAGGACGAAGCGACAGTCAATCGCGTGGCGTCCGATATCTACACGCGGTTTCAGTTTGTCGGTCAGTTCCCGATCGGCATGGCCGCCTGGCCGGCCGTTTATCAATACGCGATGTACAGCGACGACGCCAAGGACGCGCCGCCGATGCGGGCGTTCATGCGGGCACCGGACCTCGACGAATTGAACCGCCTCCAGCGCGACGGCGACAAGACCTGGGACCTCGGCTGGGTGTACACCGTGATCGCGGGCGTGCTGAACGTATTGGTGATTTACGATGCGTTGGCGGGGCCGGCGTTTCGCGAAGTCAAAGGTCAGCCGACCAAGGAGTCGGCATGAACATCTACTTGCATCTGCCGATTTTGATCGTGGTGGTCAGTCTCGTTTATAGCGCGACCCGGCACGATTCCTGGGACAAGATCATCCGCGAAGCCCTGCATTGGGGCTTCCGGATGACGAGCTTCCTACTGACGATCGGGGCCGTTCTTTTCGTGTTGTCCACTTTCCTGTGATGGCTTGATCGGGTGGGCGCGTCGCACGGCGCCGGCCACTTCGTCGAGCTTCGAGAGGAAGCGCGATCGATCTTTTGGCGTCTTCGGCGCGGGACCGCCGGTCACCGTCCCCGCCTGCCGTGCTTCTTCGAGCATCGCTCGCAACGCGAGCGCCTCGGCGATGTTGTTGGCCGTGAACGCGTGCCCCTTCGGGTCGAGAACGCGAGCCGCCTTCGCCAGACTCCGGGCGGCCAGCGGAATGTCGGCCGTGACCACGATGTCGTCGGTCTGAGCCTGTTCGGCGATCCAGTCGTCGGCCGTGCCGAAGCCCGGCCGAACGACCATCTCGACCGACCCGCCGGGAACGCGCATCGGGGCATTCGCCACGACGCGGACCGGGAGCGAATACCGGGCGGCCACCCGATAGATTTCGTCTTTCACGGGGCAGGCGTCCGCGTCGATGAATACGATCGGCCCGCGCACGGTTGTTGGCTCCATGACACCAGTGTAACGGCAGAGCGATAGAATAGACGAACCAGACGGAGCCGACCGATGGGCGAAATCCGCATCAAAGTCCGAATCACGAACGCCGTCGACGAAGAACTCGCCCGGGCCGGCGAACTCGCGACCGATCAGGTTCGCTTCTACGAAGCCGATGCGGTCGTCGATACGGATGCTGTTCGCTCGGTGATCCCGACGCATGTACTGAACCGGGTTGGGGCGACGATTCGTGGCAATCGCGTGGCCGAGTACGCCGACGGCCGCAAAGACACGGTTGGGGTGACTGGCCCGCTGATCTTCGACATCCTCGGCCGCGATACGCTCGAAGAGGCTCTCGTTCTGGGCGATGAAGTTCTGATTGGCCAAACGGTAATCGAAAAGCTCGATCTCCTCGCCGATTGCGCCAACCGCCGGCTCGTGCCGAACCCGGCCCATCCCGACCAGCCTGTCTCCAAGGTCAAATAAGCCGTTGCCCGACGACCTCATCCAACTCGATGGCCTCGGCCGAACCTTTGGCTCCGTGTCCGCGCTGCGGGACGTGACGCTGCGGCTCGCCCCGGGTCGAATCGGCTTGCTGGGGCCGAACGGGGCTGGCAAATCAACGCTTCTGAAAATCTTGATGGGTCTGTTGTCGCCGACGAGCGGTTCCGGTCGCGTGCTCGATCATCCGTTGAACCCGGCCGGCGCCGGCGAAGGCGACTTCGAGTTGCGGCGACTCATCGGCTTCATGCCGGAAGCGGACGCGCTCGTGCCGGGCCTGCGCGGCGTGGACTACGTAGCACTCGCAGGCGAACTGTACGGGCTGCCCCGCAAACAAGCCCTGCGCCGGGCGCACGAAGTATTGACTTACCTACAACTCGAAGACGCTCGCTATCGCCGCCTCGAAGAATATTCGACCGGAATGAAGCAACGCTTGAAGCTGGCCCAATCGCTGGCGCACGACCCCCCGGTCCTGTTGCTCGACGAGCCGACGAGCGGCCTCGACCCGGCCGGCCGCGACGCGATGTTGCGTTTGATGCTCGAACTCGGGCGCGACTTCGGCAAGTCGCTGATCGTGAGCACGCACTTGTTGGCCGATGTCGAGGCGGTGTGCGAACAAGTGGTGATCCTGATCGACGGCCAGGTTCGCGGTCAGGGCACGGTCTCGGAACTTTGCAAGCGCCGGCACGACCGATTCATCGTGCGAATTCAAGGCGCGGCCGAGGCGTTTCGATTGGC
>JANLUE010000909.1:0-1959 GCA_031363325.1 Gemmataceae bacterium | reverse complement strand
CCGTGACCCAGTCGCGCGGACCCCACATCAGCATGAACTTGCCGGACATCCCCTTCGGCTTGACGATGGCGAGGGTCAAGGCAGTGCCAATTAAGAAACCCGCCCAGACGGACCGTTTCGACCAACCGGGCATCCGGAGCGCCCACAGGAAAATCAAGGCCCCGCCAAACATCACCGAGAACATCTTGGCGATGCTGAGGTTCGACGACTGAACGTCGGTATTCGGCCAGAACTCCGCGACGATCCAGACGGCCACGACCAGTCCGAACACGACGATCGGAAACACTTTCCGCAAAGGGCCGACGTGGGGCTTCGTTGGCGGAATCGAGGCAGTGGACATGAGCCGGTCTCGCGGAACGCGGGCGGAAGCATTATAGTTCACAATAGGGGAGGGCTCGGACGGTATGATTGGAACCGCGTCGCGGCAGGTCGAAGCGGCCCGAATGCTCATGCAGCACCGGTCGGCGCTGTACTCGTACATCTTCGCGTGCGTACGGAACCACGCCGACGCCGAGGACGTACTCCAGACCACGACCGTGGCCGTCATGGAAGCGGCCGAACAACTCCGCGACGCCGATGGCTTTCTCCCGTGGGCCCGCGAGATCGCCCGGCGACGCGTGCTCGCCCATCGACGCGGCACGGCCCGCGAGCAACCGTCCGATCCCGACCTCGTCCTGGCCCTGGCCGACGCGGCCGAGCGACTCGACGAACGCGAACCGATCGGCCCACGGCAACTCGCTCTTCGCGATTGCCTTGATCGCCTGCCGCCCAACAGCAAACTCCTGATCACGTCGCGCTACGATCCCGAGTCCGGCGACGCGGCCGAGTTGGCCGAGAAGTTCGGCCACTCGGTCCAGTCCGTGTACGCCCGCATTAAACGCATCAAACTCGCCCTGCGCAAGTGCGTCGAGCGCCGTATCGCCCGCGATGGCGGGTAATAGAAGGCTAAATTGTGTTCACCTTGAATTGAAAGTCACACCGGGCCATTTTGGCCAATCGAGCGTACTTGATGTGACTTGAGCGGATCTACTTCTTGGGCGGCTCAGCGAAGGTAACGAGTCGACGAAACGTCTCTTCACCCCGTCGAATTTCCAACAGCCCGGCACCCCAAAGGAGGGACTCGCGGAGTTGTCGCCGAAAGTCGGCGGCGGTCGCGATCGCAATGCCATTCATCGACACAACGACGTCTCCCTTCCGCAGGCCCGCTTGCACAAGCGGCGATGTGTTACTCACTTTCGCGAACTGAATCGACTTGGGTCCGACTGCGAGCTCCACGCCGACATCGCCCGGAGAAACGAATCGGATACCAAGTGGGTTCTCTTTGACTCCAGAGCGGTAGTATTTTCGTGCCCCATGATCGTCAGGAGGCATCGGGTGGATTTTCCCTCCAACAATAAGAGATCCGAACCCCTTATAACCTTCATCCTTCCCAGAAAAGTCTCCGGCAGCATAGAGAAGGCAATTGGCATGAATTTCCTCTCGCGTGCCAAGAATATCTCCGTTGGCCACGATCACGCACTTGGAGAATCCGGCCGACTGGCTGGCAGGGTCGTCGAGTTTGACGTCACCGTCGCACACGAAAAGTGTCGATGATCCGTTTGCTATTTTCATCGAACCGTTTACACACACCACGGAGCTATACCAAGCAAAGGATCGATGCTCGTTGTGTGGAACGATGGGCGTAGTCGAATTCAATGCAATCCATATATGAGAGCCGATGACCGCGATTGTACTGGTCCGCGCGTGGATCATGGCGGGGCGAGTCCATTGATCCGCCGGCACCCGAGCGTCATCGCCGCCGAATCGCCGAAATCCATCTTTGCTCGATAGTGCCGCATAGTCCGCCCCGCAATTCAAAAAGCTCCAGCTTTGAGGCGGTGCCTGACGCCCCGGCCATGCAAGCGGAAGGCTCCGATATTTCTCGTGTACGATCTGCTGCATTTCGATAACGAGAGTACC